>JAAYSG010000059.1 GCA_012518435.1 Bacillota bacterium | reverse complement strand
CGGGCCGTGCGAATTGCGCAGGCAATCCCCACATATTACCCGGTAATTCACGTTAAAACCGTAGGGGGCGGTCCCTGTACCGCCCCGCTGGTATTTTATCAATATCCATGGAAAATATAACCTACTATTCCTTATAATACTTATCCAAGTGCCATTTTAGTGGGTTCGTTTCTATATATTCATATATTCTAAGGAAATCAGCCTCATTACGAATAACATGATCATGGTAGGATCTTTGCCATACCCTTTTATTAAAGGCCGGGTACCTATTTGCTTTAACTCCTTCAATGTATAGTTTGGTCGTTAATGTTTTAAAGCGGCGTATGTATTCAGATAGTGTCATCGTAGCGGAGTGCCCTTTTGTTGATTCATCATTTTGGATGAGCAGAATGGCATGTAAATGGTTGGGCATGACGACATATTTTATTATTTCAATGTGGGGATAGTGCTTGGGAATTTCGGCAAATTTGTCTGATACCATTTTTCCAGCATCGTTTAGGATTAGGGTTTCGTTGCTGATTTTGCCAAATAGGCATAGGTGATTTTGTGTACATATTGTTACGAAGTATGCAGCGTTTTGGCTGTAGTCGTAATTTTTGAGGCGTTGGGATTTTCTTTGTGGTAGGTTCAAGATTATCCCTCCCCTGGGCGAAACAGCAATTTAACTAGGGCCGCGGGCCGACACGGGGGTCGGCCCCTACGAATCGCGCGGGGATCCCGGTGGGGGCGGGAACACGGGCCGACACGGGGGTCGGCCCCTACGAATCACACGGGGAACCCCCACAATTTACCCGGTAATTGGCGCCAAACCCGTAGGGGGCGGTCCCTGTACCGCCCCGAAACGGTTTATCCGACGAATGACGCCGGAACCCGACGGGGACGGGGCCGGGACACGGGCCGACACGGGGGTCGGGCCGTACGAATCGCACAAACCCCCGCCGGATCCCGTAGGGGGCGGTCCCTGTACCGCCCCGTTATCCCCGGGAATTAAACGTGTATGTAATGGAATTTAGCTGGGGGTTGTTCCCCAAGGTTTATAAGCCTTTGGCTGCCTTAACAAAGGCTTTAAATATGGGATGGGGACGGGTGGGGCGGGATTTGAATTCCGGGTGGAAGATGGTGGCCAGGAAAAAGGGATGGCTGGGCAGTTCCACGGCGGCTACCTGGTTTACTCCAGGGGTGTGGCCGGAAAAGCACAGGCCCTTGTCTTCCAACAAGTGGCGGTAATCCTCATTTACCTGGTAGCGATGCCGGTGACGTTCGTAAATTACATCATCCCCATAAATGGTGTGTAGGTGGGAACCGGGTTTTAGAGCCACCGGGGCGCGGCCCAGGCACATGGGGGCCTCTTCCCCATCCTTTAACCGGGGCAGGTGGATAACGGGATGGGGGGTGGCGGGCTCATGATATTGGCTGTGGGCCTGGGGCAAGCCGCAGACATGGCGGGCAAATTCCACCACCGCCATCTGCATCCCCAGGGAAATGCCCAAGAAGGGAATCTTGTTTTCCCGGGCGTATTGAATGGCCTTAATCTTCCCCTCCACCCCGGGGCCCCGAAACCCACTGGGAATTAGAATACCTTGGACACCGGCCAAATGTTGGCCGGCGGAGTGGCCCTTTAGATCGTGGGAGTTTATCCAACGGATATCTCTATGGGTGCCTTGGCTGATGCCGGCATGGTGGAGGGCCTCGGCCACGCTGAGGTAGGCATCGTGGAGGGCTACATACTTGCCCACCAAGGCGATGGTTGTCCTAATGGTGCCGTTTTCCTTGGCCCGCTGCACCAGCTCTTCCCAGGGGCTAATATCCCGCTGGCCGGCTTCAAGGCACAGGTAGCTTAGGGCAATTTCGTCCAAACCCTGCTGGGCCATCATCAGGGGCACCTCGTAGAGGATCTCGGCATCCAGGTTTTCGATAACGGCCTTTTGGCTGATATCGCAGAAGAGGGCTATTTTTTCTCTAATTTCCCGGGAGAGGGGGTAGGTGGTGCGGCAGACAATGATATCGGGCTGGATACCAATGGAGCGCAGTTCTTTGACACTGTGCTGGGTGGGCTTGGTTTTCAGCTCGCCAGCCATTTTTAGGTAGGGTACCAGGGTGACATGGATGTAAAGGACCTCGTCCCGGCCCAGGTCGGTTTTGAGCTGGCGGATGGCCTCTAAAAAGGGGAGACTTTCTATATCGCCCACGGTGCCGCCTATTTCCACAATGGCCACATCGGCGTTGTTGTCGTGGGCCACCTGGCAGATGCGTTCTTTAATTTCGTTGGTAACATGGGGGATAACCTGCACAGTTGCCCCCCCATATTGGCCGGTGCGTTCTTTGTTGATTACTGTGCCGTAAATTTTGCCGGAGGTTATGTTGCTACTTTTTTTTAGGTTTTCATCGATAAAGCGTTCGTAGTGGCCCACATCAAGATCACATTCGGCGCCGTCATCGGTAACGAAGACTTCGCCGTGCTGGAAGGGGCTCATGTTGCCAGGGTCGACATTTATGTAGGGATCTATCTTCTGCATGGTTACTTTAAGGCCGCGGCTTTTTAAAAGGCAGCCCAAAGATGCGGCGGTGATACCCTTCCCTAAGGATGAGACGACACCGCCGGTGACGAAGATGAATTTTGCCATAATAATTCCCCCTTTAACCTTCATTATCTTACCCTTTTCGCTAGGCCAGTGTCAAGAATTTTTCCCGAGATTGGGGCCAGGACGCGGGCCGACACGGGGGTCGGCCCCTACGAATCGCGGCCCGGTAATTGGCGTTAAAACCCGTAGGGGGCGGTCCCTGTACCGCCCCGAAATGCTTTACCCGGTGAATAACGTTGGGATTCCGACGGGGTCGGGGGCACGGGCCGACACGGGGGTCGGGCCGTACGATTCGCG
>JAAYSG010000009.1 GCA_012518435.1 Bacillota bacterium | reverse complement strand
CCCGGGCCCGGGTTGAACTGTGTTTCCTGGAGGAACATTTTACCGGTGAGGCCCTGGGAGCCAACACCGCCTTTAACCGCCTGCGTTTGACGGCGGAGGCCACCCTCAAGGCTGTGGAGGGTCTTGTTGGGCAACGCTGTACCTTTCTTTTGGAGGAAGTGACCCTGGTGCCAACGGGGCGCTGGGAGACGGCCCTGGTGGTGGTGACGGCCATTACCAAGAGGGGGGAGGAACTCCTGCTGGGTGCTGTTATTGTGGAGGGGGATCCGGCGGAGGCCATGGCCAAGGCGGCCCTTTCTGCTGTGAACCGGAGGATTAGCCTTTTTTCATCATCTGGGAGACAGTATATTTGACCGGCGGTATAGCTTTTGAGAGGAGCGGAACACCCTGAGCGGAGCCTCGCCTGTCCGTGTCTAGCGGAGGTGGACAGAGTATAGGCACAACGGGGGGTTTTAGCGTGGCAAGGCTCTTTACTATCCTTACCGCCATAGTGACAATGGTCCTGGCTGGCGGCGCCAGCTTCCGCTGGGGCTAAGATAAAGGAGTAAATATCGCCGGTCAATTTTTTATTATGGCTTTCCCTAGCAGATTGCCAGTTATTTTCCGGGGGTGGATACTGTGGGGGAGAAGGCGGCCCTTAAATTATACCTGACTATAATTATTGCCGCGGGTCTGGCCCTCTTGGTATGGCTGGTACCCCGGGCCCTTGTGCAGGTACCTTGGTTAGAGGTACTGTTTTTTGTGGCCTTTACCATGGCCACCGAGGCCATGCCTGTTTATCTTCCCCGGGAAATAACGGTGTCTGTGAGCTTTTGCGTTATTTATGCCGCCCTTTTAATTCATGGGCCGGGGCTGGCAAGCCTGGCGGCTGCCATGGGGTCCTTGGTGGGGAACCGGCCCGGCACCCCCCATCATAGGATTGCCTTTAACTTTGCCCAGTTGGCCCTTTCGGCCGGGGCGGCCGGGGCGGTTTTCCTTTGGGCCGGGGGAGAGGTGGGACACCCAAATGTGCTGGGCCATATGTTGCCGATTTTGGCCGGAGCCCTCTCCTATTTTTTTGTCAATTCCAGCCTAATTTCCATAGCCGCCGGCCTTTCCCAGGAACTTTCCCCGCTGGATATTTGGATATCCCGCATCGGCGGTGTGGTGGTCAATTACTTGGTCCTCATTCCCCTTGGTGTCCTCATTGCCATCCTCTTTCTTCGGGATGGTATTGTTGGGGTTCTCCTCTTGGTGGTACCCCTGGCCCTGGCCCGCTTTTCCTTCCAACAGTATGTGGACATGCGCAATGTTTACCTGGATACCATTCGGGCCATTGCCGCCACCGTTGATGCCAAGGATTCTTACACCCGGGGGCATTCGGAGCGGGTGAGGGGGCACAGTGTGGCCATTGCCAAGGAGTTGGGGCTGCCCGAGGGGGAGCAGGAGATTATCGAGTATATGGCCCTGCTCCACGATACGGGCAAGATTGGCATCAGTGAGGCCATCCTCAATAAAAACACCTCCCTGACCGATGAGGAATACCAATTGGTGCAGAAACACCCCATCATCGGGGCCCAGATAGTTTCTGAGATCGATCGCTTTAAGGAGGCCAGTGCCATTGTCCGCCATCACCACGAACATTACGATGGCAGCGGTTATCCCGACGGACTGGCCGGGGAAGAAATCCCCCTGGGTGCCCGCATTATCACCGTGGCCGATGCCTTTGATGCCATGACCTCCCAGCGACCCTACCGCGGCCCCCGCACCAACGGCGAGGCCCTGGCCGAAATCCGGGCCAACGCCGGCCGCCAATTCGATCCCCTGGTGGTCAAAGCCTTTTTGCGGGTGATGGCGGGGGAGGAATAGGAACGGTTCCTTTGCAAGATCCTCAAAATCCCAAGGTGACAAAATAAAAATATCCACCCCATTGGGGGGAAAAATTTTAGACAAATGTCCATGCCTGTGGAAAGAGTCCAGAAACCTGGACTTCACCGCAGGCTTATTTTACGGCTTTTGCTAGATAAGAGGGTAAAGTGTCCAAAATATCGGAATGGGACCATAAATAATGGTGTTTTTATGCCGATATAATGTGGCATATAGTTTGCATGTTATATAGGGTGAGTCGCAACTAACACTATTTCTTCATATGAAAATGAATTAGGAGGAAGAGCAATGGAACAACCAAAAGATCCTCGAAGTGCCAAGGAATATATAGCCGGTCTCATGGAAAGAGCCCGGGAGGCACAAAAAATAGCCGATACTTACGATCAAGAAAGGGTTGACAAACTTAGTACAGCCATAGCTTGGGATATCGTAAAAGATGGACCTGCCCAGGAGATTGCTAAACTTGCCTTTGAAGAATCCAGAATGGGAAACTACGAATCCAAATATGCCAAACTTATGAATAAGATTAAGGGGGCAGTCCGGGATTTAAAAGGTGTAAAAACTGTAGGGGTTATTGAATGTGATGAGGAAAAGAAAATAGTAAAAATAGCAAAGCCGGTGGGGGTTATTGGGGCCGTTGTTCCCTGTACCAATCCGGAAGCAACTCCAGTACTTAAGGCCATGAATGCCATAAAGGGAAGAAATGCAGTGATATTTTCTCCCCACCCCCGCACAAAGAGGACCAACACACTTATCGTAAACAAGATGCGGGAAACCCTAAAAAAATATGGCGCACCGGAGGATCTATTTATCCCCATCGAGGAACCCTCCTTGGAAATCACGAACGAATTAATGAGGCAATGCGATTTGATAATTGCCACCGGTGGAGCAGGTATGGTGAAGGCATCCTATTCATCGGGGAAACCCGCCTATGGAGTAGGGGTTGGCAACGCGGTTGTCGTTGTGGATGAAAGTGCTGACCTGAAGGATGCGGCCCACAAAATAATGCTGAGCAAAACCTTTGATCTTGCCACCAGTTGTTCTGCAGAAAACTCCCTTGTGATACAGGAAAATATTTACGAAGACATGCTGAAACATTTGGAAGATGAAGGCGGCTATCTGGTGAGCGCAAAGGAAAAGGAAATGCTCCAGGAAACAATGTGGCAAAATGGGCTACTCAACCGGGAAATAGTGGCCCAACCGGCGCAGAAAATTGCCGATTTGGCGGGTATTCAAATACCGGCGGACAAAAAATTTATTATGGTGGAAGAAACCGGCGTTGGCCCCGACTACCCCTTTTCTGGAGAAAAGCTCTCCGTGGTAGTTACAATATACAAATACAGGGAATTTGCGGAAGCAATTGAAAAGGTAAATAGTATAACCGGTTATCAGGGTTCGGGACACTCTTGTGGCATACACTCCTTCAATGAAGAGCATATAATGGAATTTTCCCTCAACACAAAGACAAGCCGTGTTATGGTACGCCAACCTCAGTGCTTGTCTAATAGTGGTTCCTGGACCAATGGCATGCCAATTACCCTCACCCTTAGCTGCGGTACCTGGGGGGAAAATATTACAACGGAGAACATTTACTGGAAACACTATGTTAATGTGACCTGGGTATCCATTCCCTTTGAGGCGGAAATTCCGTCGGATGAGGAGTTGTTTGGGGAATTGATGAATCATTAGGATGAAAACACCCGATTTTGGAGAGCCCATATGCGAATTAAAAATAGTGGAGCATACTCCTCCACAACTGTCTAAATACCTGTTATAAAATATTTGCAAGGAGGTGACCCAAACACTAAGGATGGAACGTGATCGAAAGTAGCATAAAGGATTTCATCGAATAGTCCAGCTATTTTTACTACAATGGCATTGCCAAGTTATTTCAATAAAATATAGTGCAGCAATTATGAATATTTACCCTACCAAATATAAAGCGACAAAGGGAGATGATAATCTTTGAGTACTGAATTAGCTTTGGAAAAGGGTACTAGAGTCAAAAAAGGTTTTAGTAATATAAGGCTTATTAACACAGGAGTTACCTTAGCATTAATGTTTCTGTTTGGTTACCTCCCACCGCTTCCGGGTGTTACCACTGTGGGTATGAAAATTCTTGGGATTTTCATAGGTGTTATGTATGGTTGGACCACGGTGGAAATTGCATGGCCCTCATTGGCAGCAATAATTGCATTTGGTACATCTGGGTATACCAGTATGGCAGCCGCAATTACTTCAATGATGGGGCATAATGTAGTATTTCAGTGTATAGTTGCATTTTTATCAGTAGGGGCCCTCACTTATTATGGTTTCGGCAAATGGTTTGTCCGTTGGTCATTGAGCCTTCCGTTGTTTAGAGGTCGTCCTATATTTTATGTATGGAGTTTTATGGTATTTTTCGGACTATCTGCCTTTTTTATTAACCAGATTCAACTTCAAATAATACTGTATCTGATTTGGGTGGATATAACTACTAGCTGTGGTTATAGCAAGGATAGCGAATTCCTGTATGCAGGAATGGCAGGCATTCTTCTTGCTACAATAGTTGGGGGAGCCATGATACCATATACAAGTTGGCAACTGGGTCTAGCGATGCAGTGGGCTTCGCTTACCAAGGTTCCATTTAATATGGGACTTATGGGTGCAATTACGGTGCCTAGTACTATAATTACAGTCACACTATATGTTTTATCACTTAAATATATTTTTAAAATAGATTTTGATACGATGGAACGTTTTGATGTGGAAAAACTTGGTGATGAAAGCAAAATATTGAGACCCAGGCTCAAACGCATTTTAACAGTATGCCTTATTACAGTATTTGTTGTTATATTGGGAAATACATTAACAAATTCATGGATAAGTAATCTTGTTAACAATAATCTAACTGTAGCTGGTGTTTACTGTGTTGCAGCAACAGTGTTGATGATAATACCTAGTGGTGAAAACGATGGAAAAGCAGCGGTTGTATTTCAAGATGTTTATAAGGATGTTATAAATTGGAATGTAATTTTTATGGTGGCTGTTGCACTAGTTGTTGCAGGCGCTGTTACGGCACCGGAGGTGGGTGTAGTCGAATGGATTAGTAAAGTCTTGGCACCGGTATTTGCTGGAAAAAGTTCTGCATACCTTATTACCTTCGCAATAGTGTCTGCTTTATTATTAACAAATTTGGGTCCATGTATAGCATCTGGAACAACCATGATTGCAATAATTGTACCTTTTGTTCTTGAATCCGGTACTAATCCGCTTTTGGCAGGGTCGGCTGTAATATTTGCAGCAAATATCGGGATGGTTTTACCGGGTGCATCGGCTCCTGCTGCCATTTTCCATTCAAATGCAGCTCTCCCGGATGCAAAAAGACGGATAAAATATTCTCTTTTTGGATGTATTTGCTTTATGGTAACGGCTATTTTGGTATTTTCGCTCTTGACCCTAATTTTTTAAAATGGGGAAAAACTAACAGCAATTTAATAAACAGTATAATAAACATGTCCATATGGTTCCCTTTTGTAGGAATACAATTTTAATGTAAATATATTACAAGTGAGGTGGTTTTTTGCAAAGAATTATAAAATAGCGTAAAAAAAATATATCACAAGTGTAACCTGCAATCAAGAAAGGGGATGGAAAAATGAAAGCTATTGTACTGGGTTGTGGAGGAAACATGGGTCTTTCTACAATGGCATACCTAAAAGAACAAAATGTTATAAATGACATTCTACTAACAGAAATTGACAAAAAAAGCTTGATGAAATTATGGAATGGATTGATGATGATAGGTTTTCGGGGATGATACTCGATGCAACAAATTATGAAGCATTAGTTAAGGCTATAGAGGGTAGGGATGTAGTATTAAATACTTCCGCTGTATCTGATAAATTACCGGCACTCAAGGCCGCCTTGGCGGCTGGCGTTCATTATCTAGATACGGGATTTTCCCACGATGCACAATTAAAGTATAGCGAAGATTTCAAAAGGAAAAATTTGACCGCCATTGTTGGGATGTATTATTCTCCCGGGTTAGATAATATTTTGGCAAAATACGCCATCGATAGATTGGATAGGGTAGATAGTGTAGATTTTAGATGGTCTGTTGTTGATATTGTGCCCCCCGAAGAACATACACGTCCTTTATATTGGGCTATAAGTGATATTGGTCGTCTTATTACCCACCATTTTGGATTTCCCTCGCGAAAGCTAGTGAACGGACAGATGATTGAGTTACCTTGGCGGGCAGAACCAGAAATGTTCACCTATATGGGTCCGGTGGGAACTACTGAAGCACGTGGTTTACCCGGTGAATCACTACTATACCTACACATGAATTATCCCGATATTCCCAATATAACTTATAAAGAGGCACTTGGAATTGATTTCAATAAAAAATGCACTTTCCTTGCGGAGCTCGGTTTTAATCGAGTTGATCCTATTGAAATAGATGGTCAATCAATACTCCCGTCCAAAGTGATTAGGTATTTAGCGGAACATTGCCAACCACCAGAGGAGAAAAAACCCGGGGACATACGACATGGCGGCGGGGTTGTTGTAAAAGGTGTTAAGGATGGCAAAAAAATGGAATACAATGTACAAATGTGGCCTTCAGAAGAGCTAGTTGCCAAGAACAAAGCAATGGGATGTGCCAAAATATCCCGTTCCGGTGCCTTTAGGAATGGGAGCCCACTTACATCTGTTGCCATTCTAATACTTAAGGGACTCATTAAAGAAAGAGGCGTATTTGTTCCCGGTCTTGTTGAGCCGCCAGAGGAATTTATTAAGCAGGAAGTTTCCATGGGACAAAGTTTTGCTGCATCAGAAACCTTGCTTATGGGTTAATGTTAGCCCTACTTTCCCCAAATTACATTATCCAATTGCCCAATAACATCTGTTTTATTTACTATGCAATTTAGGAAAATCTTGTTTCCAATAAGTTAAAGTATAACAATCGATAAAGGTTAGGCGATAGACCCCACCTATTTCAATCGGGTGCAGGGGAAATCGCCTTCCTTTATGAAAGGAATTAAATTATCCTTATTATAAAATGTAATGCGCAAAATAAAAGCGGGAATGAAACATCAGTCTTGGTGTTTGAAATGAGTACCCTTAGATTAATGTACATAATATCCAGGCCTGTGGAAAAATCCCAGATTTTTGGAATTTGTTCACCGTTTGCTCTTAATTGTGTTGTTGGCCATGAATATAGTATCTATATGATGCGAATGGTGGGTACAGCATTGCATTTATTTGCCCATGGTACTGGCATGATATTTGCATAACATAAAAAACAGGTAAATAGGCCAAGTGGTTTTTCTCTAAAAAAAGTAAATAAGATGGGTAGATCCGGAATGGGGGGCCATATTTTGTGAACATTTACCAACCATAGGCAAACTTGTTTATATCAAAACTATATTTGCCAACCGTAAAGAAGGAGGATGAGTAGATGTCAGAAACATTCCTAAAAGAACTTGCCGGCAGGAAACAAAGGATCACCGCCGGGGGTGGAGAAAAACGAATAGCCCGGCAGCACGAAAAGGGCAAGCTGACCGCCCGGGAGAGATTAGAAAAGCTCTTAGATCCCGACAGCTTCGTAGAAATAGAT
>JAAYSG010000058.1 GCA_012518435.1 Bacillota bacterium | reverse complement strand
GTGGTCCGGCTTTTCCAAGACCAGCCAGGGCTCTTACAGCGCTATCGGGAGAGGTTCCGGTATATTTTAGTTGATGAGTACCAGGATACCAACCACGCCCAATATGTGTTGGTAAAGCTGCTGGCAACAAAGAAGGGCAACCTGCTGGTTGTGGGGGATGATTACCAGTCTATTTATGGCTTTCGCGGGGCTGATCTACGCAATATCCTAGACTTTGAGCGGGATTATCATAATCCCCGCATCATTAAGCTGGAACAAAACTACCGTTCCACCGGCTGTGTCCTCAAAGCCGCCAATGGCCTCATGAGACACAACCGGGGCCAAAGGCCCAAATCCCTCTGGACGGCGGCGGAGGAGGGGGAAAAGATCCGGGTTTGCCAGGCGGCCGATGGGCGGCAGGAGGCGGAATATGTGGCCCGGGAGATGATACAGCTGCAAGGATGTGGTTATTCCTGGCGGGATTTCGCCGTCCTCTACCGCACCAACGCCCAATCCCGGGTGCTGGAGGAGGTATTTCGCAGTATGGGAATCCCCTACAGCCTGGTGGGCACCCTGGGTTTTTACGAGCGGCGGGAAATAAAGGATCTGGTGGCCTATATGCGGCTTGTGGTCAACCCCAATGATGGGGTCTCCCTCCGGCGGGTCATAAACATTCCCCGGCGGGGGATTGGTCCCGTCACCTTGGCCCGGATTGAAGCCTATGCCCGGGCCCGCAATCTGCCCCCCCTGGAGGTCCTGTCCCAAGCAGGGGAAATACCCAGTCTCAACCAGAAGGTGCGGGCCGGACTCCTTTCCTTTGCCCAAACCCTAAACACCTTGAGGAATTTATCTCGCCAATTGCCTGTATCGGGGCTTATCCCGCAAATATTAAACCTAACGGGGTATGAGGCGGCCCTAACGGAAGAGGGAAGTGCCGAGGCCCTGGGCCGCCTGGAAAACCTCCGGGAGTTTATCACCGTAGCCCGGGAATTTGAAGGCCGGGGGGAAGGTGGCAGCCTGGAGGACTTTCTGGTGGGTGTTTCCCTCCTCTCCGATGCCGACACCTACCTAGAGGGGGAAGATGCTGCCGTTATGATGACCCTGCACAATGCCAAGGGTTTGGAATTTCCCGTGGTTTTCCTGGTGGGCATGGAGGAGGGACTCTTGCCCCATAGCCGCTCCCTAGACAGGCTAGAGGATGTGGAGGAAGAGCGGCGCCTCTGCTATGTGGGTATCACCCGGGCCCAGGAAAGGTTGTATCTCCTTTACGCCTCCGAGCGGCTACTCTATGGCCACCGGCAAGCGTACCTGCCCTCCCGTTTCCTTGGGGAAATTCCCCCGGAGGTAAAGGAGGAGATCGGGCCGGGGCCAAAGGTTGCTCCCCCGGGCCTTTCCGCCGTGGGGCGGGGCCCCGGGACCAAGGAACCCCCGGGGGCTGTCCCGGCCTTTGCCCCCGGCGATCGGGTATTCCACCGGATTTGGGGGGAAGGGACCGTTATCAGCATAGCGGGGCAGGAGGAGGATGCCCTAATAACCGTTGCCTTCCCTGACCAGGGCTTTAAAAGCCTTTCCCTGCGCTATGCCCCCCTAAAAAAGGTCAAGGGCCAGTAACCCCCGGGATAGATTGGGCTGGAGTGGGAAAGGATTACAGATGAAAAGCATATTGAGGAGGTAAACCCCATGGATCCAGTCCGGCGGATGGCGGAACTGAGGCGGATCATAGACCACCACAACCATCTCTACTATGTCCTTGATGCCCCGGAAATTAGTGATGCAGAATATGACACCCTACTGCGGGAACTGGAGGAACTGGAGGCGGCCCATCCGGAGCTCATCACCCCCGACTCCCCCACCCAGCGGGTGGGGGGGGAACCCCTATCGGCCTTTGCCACCATCAGACACCCCCGGCCCCTCTTGAGCCTGGCCAATGCTCGCAATGAAAAGGAATTATATGAATTTGACCGGCGGGTGCGGAACCTAACCGCCGGCCAAGAGGTTCAATACGTGCTGGAGCTGAAGATCGACGGCCTGGCCGTGGCCCTGACTTATGAGGATGGGGTCTTTGTGCGGGGGGCCACCCGGGGAGATGGCTACCGGGGGGAGGATATTACCGCCAACCTCAGGACCATCCGCTCCCTGCCCCTGCGCCTAAGGGGGGATGCCCCCCGGCTCCTGGAGGTTCGGGGTGAAGCCTATATGTCCCAAGATGCCTACCTTCGCCTCAATGAAATGAGGGATAGAAAGGGTGAAGACACCTTTGCCAACCCCCGCAATGCAGCGGCCGGATCCCTGCGGCAGTTGGATCCCCGCATTACCGCCGCCCGGGCCCTGGATATCTTTGTCTATGGGGTGGGCCTTTGCCAAGGGCGCGACTTTGCCAGCCAGGGGGAAATTTTATCCTACTTACGGGAGGCTGGCTTCAAGGTTAATGAAAATTATGTCCTCTGCCAAGATATGGGGGAAGTCATGGAGGCGGTTCGCCATTGGGATTCTTCCAAGCGCCGGGAACTCCCCTATGCCATCGATGGTCTGGTCATCAAGGTCAATTCCCTAGCCCTTCAGGAACAGCTGGGGGCCACCAGCAAGAGCCCCCGCTGGGCCATTGCCTACAAATTCCCCGCAGAACAGCAGACCACCACCCTGGAAGACATTATTATTAGCGTGGGCCGCACCGGAGTTTTGACACCGACGGCGGTCCTCAAACCAGTATCCTTGGCAGGCACCACCGTGGGCCGGGCCGGACTTCACAACCTGGATTATATACGGGAAAAGGATATTCGTATTGGAGATGAGGTGCTGGTCCAAAAGGCCGGGGATATAATTCCCGAGGTGGTGCGGGTGGTAACCGGGGCCAGGACCGGTGAAGAAAGGGAATTTACCATGCCCAGCAAATGCCCCGTCTGTGGTGGTGATGTGGTCCGCCTTCCCGGGGAGGCCGCCCATCGCTGCACAAATATGGCCTGTCCCGCCCGCCTGCAGGAATCCCTAATCCATTTTGCTTCCCGCAATGCCATGGATATAGATGGCCTGGGGCCAGCCCTGATCAAACAGTTGGTGGAAAGGGGGCTGGTGCAAAGCCCAGCAGATCTGTATAGTTTGGACCGGGAGGAACTCTTGGAATTGGAGCGGATGGGGGAAAAATCCGCCAACAAGCTCCTTCGGGCCTTAAAAGAAAGCAAGGAAAGGCCCTATGATCGCCTCCTCTTTGGCCTGGGAATACGCTTTGTTGGCAGCCGGGTGGCCCAAATCCTCGCCAGCAAATTTGCCAGCTTGGCGGAACTAATGGCCGCAGGGGAGGAGGAGCTCATGGCCATTCCGGAAATTGGCCCCAAGGTGGCGGCCAGTGTCCGCCGCTTCTTTGCCGAACCTCGCAACAGGCGGGTGGTAGCGGGCCTGCTGGCGGCGGGGGTCAACAGTGGCGCCGCTGGCCAAGGGGAAGGAGAACCCCAGCCCTTGGCGGGAAAGGCCTTTGTGCTCACCGGTAGCCTTTCCCGCTATACCCGGGGCGAGGCCAGCCGGCTCATAGAAAGGCTAGGGGGCCAAGTAAGGGGAAGTGTCAGCCGCAAGACCGATTATGTGGTGGCCGGTAGCGATCCCGGCGGCAAGCTGGACCGGGCCCGGGAACTGGGGGTTCCCATACTGACGGAGGAAGATTTTGTCCAACTCCTTGAAGAACAATAAAGATTCATGAAGGTGGTGATGTGACTAATGTTGACCACAAAGCAGGTGGAAGAAATTGCCCATACAGCCCGCCTAGCCCTTAGGGAAGGGGAGGCAAAGGAATTTACCCGCCAGTTAAACCAAGTTCTAGAAAAGGCCCAGATCCTCCAACAATTAAAGACAGAGGGCCTTGCCCCGACAATTAACCCCCTGCCCCTAACAAATGTTCTGCGCCGGGATAAAGTGACAGGTTCCCTTCCCCGGGATCTGGCCCTAGCCAATGCCCCCGACCATTATGGGGGCTGCTTCCGTGTACCCCGCATCATCGAATGACCCAAACAGGGGGAAGGCTTCCCCCTTTGTTGAAGCCATGGCCCCCTTGTTTTCGATGCTTAAAGACAAGAAAGGAGGTTCTATTATCATGGAATTATGGCAACAGCCGGCCCACAAGCTGCAAAAACTGCTGTCGGAAGGTGAAATAGGTGCCCGGGAATTGACCGTTGCCCATCTAAAACGGCTGCGGGAGGTTGAACCCCAAATACAATCCTTTATCACCCTGACAGAAGAGGCGGCCCTAAGGCAGGCTGCCCAAATAGATGAGCGCCGGGAGGCCGGGGAAAAAATGCCCCCCTTATCGGGTATCCCCATGGCCCTGAAGGACAACTTTTGTGTCCAAGGTCTTCCCACAACCTGCGGCTCCAAAATGTTAAAGGATTATGTGGCCGTCTACGATGCCACCGTCCAGCGGCGCCTCCGGCGGGCCGGGGCGGTGCTGTTGGGCAAGACCAACATGGATGAATTTGCCATGGGGTCCACCACCGAATACTCGGCCTACCATATTAGTAAAAACCCCTGGGATACCGGGCGGGTGCCGGGGGGCTCCAGTGGTGGCTCGGCGGCAGCCGTGGCCGCCGGCGAGGTTACCTTCACCTTGGGTACCGATACCGGGGGCTCCATTCGCCAGCCCGCTGCCTTTTGTGGCATCGTGGGTTTAAAACCCACCTATGGAAGGGTTTCCCGCTCCGGTGTCATGGCCTATGCCTCATCCCTTGATCAGGTTGGCCCCTTAACCAGGGATGTGACCGATGCGGCCCTCCTCCTCAATGTAATAAGTGGGCAGGATCCTTTGGATTCCACCACAGCCCCGGAGGATGTTCCCGATTATGGGAAATTTCTCCGGCGGGATGTGGCGGGCCTGAGGATTGGTGTTCCCCGGGAATATTTTCGGGGGGCGGAGGAGGGGGTGGCGGCAGCTGTTTATGGGGGGATCAAACTGTTGGAAAAGAGGGGCGCTGTGGTGGAGGAGACCTCCCTCTTGTCCCCCGACTATTGTTCCAATGCCTATTACATAATTGCTGCGGCCGAGGCTTCATCGAACCTGGCCTGTATTGATGGGGTCCGCTATGGTTACCGGGCCCAGGCGGACAATTTGCAGGATATGTACCTGGAGAGCCGGGGTCTCTTGGGCCCCGAGGTGCGGCGCCGCATTATTTTGGGCACCTATGTTTTAAGTGGTGATGCCTATAAAACCTATTACCTTCAAGCCCAGAGGGTGCGAACACTGGTTAGGGAGGATTTTAACAAGGCCTGGGAAAGGTATGACCTTCTCATTACCCCCACCTCGCCAACAACCGCTCCGGAAATTGGGGCTGGAATAGGTGGGCCCCTCAACCTTTATCCCCGGGATGACTATAATGTGTCGGCAAACCTGGCCGGCCTACCGGCCCTTTCCCTTCCCTGTGGCCTTTCCCAGGGGCTACCCGTTGGCATGCAGCTTATTGGTAAACCCTTTGCCGAGGGTCTTCTCCTTCAAGTTGCCTACAGCCTTGAGCAGGAGACTGAGTATCACAAGGTGTTGCCCGATGTGGTGACAGCAGATTCCGAAGGGGTGGTATAAAATGCAAGACTGGGAAACCGTTATCGGTTTGGAAGTTCATGTGGCCCTGTTGACGAAGAGTAAACTTTTTTGTGGCTGTAGCACAGAATATGGGGCTGCGCCCAACAGCCAAACCTGCCCCGTCTGTCTGGGGCACCCAGGCGGACTGCCGGTGCTAAATGAGCAAGCCCTTGAATATGCCATCAAGGCTGGCCTAGCCCTCAACTGCCGTATAAACTATAGTTGCAAGTTTGATCGCAAGCAGTACTTTTATCCCGACATGGCGAAAAATTATCAAATCTCCCAAGATGACCAACCCCTCTGCAGTCAAGGCTATGTGGATCTGGATGTGGAGGGGGAAAGAAAACGGATTCGCATCAATCGGGCCCACCTGGAGGAAGATGCAGGGAAACTGACCCATGAAGGGGACTTGGTGGGAGCCCCCTCCAGCCTGGTGGATTCTAACCGTTGTGGCGTCCCCCTCCTGGAAATTGTCACGGAACCCGATATAAGTTCTCCCGCCGAGGCCCGCCTCTTTTTAAACAAGCTCTGGAACATTATCCGCTACACCGGTGTTTCCGACTGCAAAATGGAAGAGGGTTCCATGCGTTGCGATGCCAATATTTCCCTCCGCCCCAGGGGTAGCCAGGGGCTGGGAACCAAGACGGAATTGAAGAACCTCAATTCCTTCCGGGCTGTAGAAAGGGGTTTGGCCTTTGAGGCCGAGCGCCAGGCCCGGCTCTTGGCCGCTGGCGAGAGGGTTCTACAGGAAACCCGCCTTTGGGATGTGGAAGCCGGGGTAACCCGGGGGATGCGTAGCAAGGAAGGGGCCCATGATTACCGTTATTTCCCTGAACCCAACCTTCCCCCCCTAAGCCTGGATGCGGCCTGGCTAGAGAGGGTTAGCCAGACAATGCCCGAACTGCCTGCAGCCCGGGAAGAGCGCTTTATCCGGGAGCTGGGGCTCTCCCCCTATGATGCTGAGGTTTTGGTGGCGGCCCGGGAGGTGGCCGACTACTTCGAGGAGGTTTTGCAGCATTTTAGTGGGGCCAAGGCAGCGGCTAACTGGGTCATGGGGGAATTATTGGGAAGGCTGAAGAAGGATGGCCTGGAAATTGCTGACTGCCCGGTCTCTCCCCAACACCTGGCAAACCTATTGGCCCTGCAGGAAAAGGGGCAGATCAGCTCCAAAATGGCCAAGGGTGTCTTTGAAGAAATGTTCAATACCGGTAAAGATCCAAAGGCCATAGTTAAAGAGAAGGGCCTGGTTCAAATTACCGATGTGGATGCCCTTAAGGCCGTTGTGGATAAGGTACTGTCTGCCAACCCCCAATCGGTGGAAGATTATAAAGGTGGAAAAGATCGGGCCTTTGGCTTTCTGGTGGGTCAGGTTATGAAGGAAACCCGGGGCCGGGCCAATCCCCAGTTGGTGACCAAGCTCCTCAAGGAACGGCTCTAGGGTATCCCAAAGGGGTTTATCCTTGCAAAGACCGGAATGCTCCTCCCCCGTGGATCTTCCTTTTCCTCCGCTGGGCCTTTACCGCCGGGCTCCACCACCGGGGCCGCCCCAAAAATGCCAAGGCATAAGATGGTGGGGCGGCCATGCTCATTTCCTTGCCTTCCACAGGGTATCCTCCCTTTTTTCGCGGGTGCATAGCATTGGGCCAGGGAGGGAAAAGTAAGGAGAGAAGATTTTGGGGGAGGTTGGCGGCCCATGCACTCAGAAGAGGATCTGGCCCTGCGGCAAGGGGGAAAAATGCTGCAGCTCAGACAGCAATTTGACAGCCTGTATAAATCCCTTGAAGAACAGCAGGGGGAAAAGGAACAACAGACCCAGCAGGTTCTTTACCAGGGCACTAGCCACTTAAAAAGCCTGCAAAGGATCGGTGAGCTGGAGGCACTCCTCAAGGAGCTAAAGGTTAACCTGACCTCCGAGGGAAGGGGAATTTCCGGCCTGCCCTTTATGCACCTGGCGGGGTTGGCGGCGGACCTGGGGCAGGGTTTGCAAAGGGAGGCGGCCAGTGCCCGAAAGGAACTGCAGAAGTCATTACAAGGGACGGCCCTATCTTTATTGCAAGGTTTGGAGGTGGGTGGAGAAATAAACAGATTGGCTGGGTTGCAAGAGTTGGCAAAAGAGTGTGAAATGAAACTGCAAAGGTTAAGGGAAGAGTATACACATCCTTCCGCTCAAGGGAGGGATTCTGGTGTGGGATACACTCCTCAGCAACAAGATCATTAATGTCGACATTAGTGATCTTTATCTTCTTCTCCGGGCCTTTACCTTCTTTGCCCTAAGCCTTATCTCCCTGCGCATTATGGGGAAGAGAACCATAGCCCAACTTTCGCCCTTTGATCTTATTACGGTCATTATTATCGGGGCCTCCGTTGCCATCCCCATGGAGGATGAAAAGATCCCCTTTATCCATGGTGTAATCCCCCTGGTGAGCATAACAATAATTAACTATGCAATTCATTTGTTGATTTTGCGCAACAGGAAGATAGAAAACTTCCTCCAGGGGACCCCCAGTGTATTGGTGGAGGATGGGGAACTTGTAATAAAGAATATGCGCAAAGAAAGGGTTACCCTTGCCGATTTGGCCATCCTCCTGCGGGAAAAGAATATCCGCAATGTCAACCAGGTGCAGGAGGCAACCTTGGAACCCAACGGCCGCCTCAGTATAATTTTAAAGGAAGTGGAAGAACCAGTAACCTTAAGGGATTTGGGCCTGGCCCCCTCCGGGGGAACCCTACCGGTGGTTGTGGTGGAGAAGGGGGAAGTTGTTTACGAAAATCTCAGCAAAAGTAAACTCAGTATTGCCCAACTCTTGGCGGAAATCCAAAAGCGGGGGGTAAAGAGGCTCCAAGATGTGGCCAGGGCTACACTGGATGAGACCGGCTCCTTGGCTGTGGTTAAGAAGGGTGAGGTGTTAAAGCGGGCCTAGGGGGTGGAAGAATGCCGCAGAAAAGCGAGAAAGAACCACGGGTAGACTGCCGGAAACTGCAGGGGAAATATGAAATACCCCTGGAGTTAATTTTGGATTCAGTTTCCCTGGGGATGGCTGACAGGGAAATTGCCCAGGTGACGGGGCTTAAACTAAGGGAAGTGAAACAATTGCGGCGGGAGCTGGGGGGTATTGGTAGCACCCTGGATATATCCCACAAGAAGGATATTTGCCAGGATGCCAAAAGCACGGATGGGCACTAGCCCCAAAGGGAAAACCGCCCCTACCCTAACAGCGCCGTCGTTTGCTTTAGATGGTGTTGGGCCTTGGCCCGGCCGGCGACTGGGCATGGCCGCGGCGTCTGGCGTTAAAGGTCCAACACGGAGAAAGGTAACAGCAACTACAGGGGTAGAAGCGGCCCCGGCCCTTGCCTAGTGGATATTTTCCGCCTGGGGCCATTGTTCTTGGAGGGTGTTTTTGCAGTCTTGGAGTAATTGTTGAATTTGGCTGTAGTTTTGGCTGACAAGCATGGTGGCCTGGGATTGGGCCAGGGCAGAGACGGCCTGCTGCATGGACTGGGCGATCTGACAATCGGCCTCCTGCAGCAATTTTTGTACTTGGTCTTCCAACTGGCCAATCACCTGAAGAAAGGGGCCGGGGTCGGCAGAATAGCTGGGGCTGGCCAACTTTTCCGCCAACTCTGCCACAAGATTCTCCATGGTATCCACCCGCCGGGCATCCTCAAGGGTTGTTGTGGCCTGGCATAGGGTGTTTTGCAGGGCTTGCCCCCTTTCCAGCTGCTGCTGGCGGGTAACACTCTCCAGTTCCGTCAAAATACATTGCAGCCTTTCCTGGCCGGGGTGGATGGGGCTTGCTTTTTTGGAGCCGCCAACCACCTGGCTTCTCAAGTCCTCCATAAGCTCCTCCTGCTTATTTCCATTTTTTTGCTCCCGGAGGTTTTTTTCATCTCCAGTATTGTTTGCCATGGGATGCCTCCTTTTTCCCTTTTCCCCATCTATTTTATC
Organism: Bacillota bacterium; assembly: GCA_012518435.1. Lineage (GTDB taxonomy): Bacteria > Bacillota > DTU030 > DTU030 > DTU030 > JAAYTH01. The sequence continues at coordinate 4,610 of JAAYSG010000058.1, read as the reverse complement.
CCCCCGCCACAAAAAGAATCCCCCCTGTTTGGCCCAGGGAATTTCCCTTTCTCATTTCCCCCGGCGTGACTCCTGTTTCCTATTCCCCCCTTTTGATGTATAATACCTTTCGGAGGGTTCTAAAATCCCGGGGTTAAGGCAGACAAGCCCCGGGGGAAATTAACCATGGCCACATTATTTGAAACCGGGGTGATGGGGTAAAATGGATGGTAAAAGGGTTGTTGCCTTTTTTGGCCTGCGGACAATAAAAACGGGGGTAGCCGTCGCCCTTTCGGTCTATCTATCGGGCTTTGTACCCCATTCCCTGCCTCTTTTGGCGGGTGTGGCGGCTATACTCTGCCTCCAGCCCACCATTGCTGCGGGGGTGCAAATGGGCTTTACGCGCATAAAGGCTACTATACTAGGGGGCTTATTGGGCCTCATTTTCCATTATCTCTTTGGTTCCCACCCCTTCATGATGGGTGTAGCCGTTATCATTGCTCTAAAGATTTTAAATTGGCTCCGCTGGGAGGAGGGGGTTGCCCTGGCTTCCCTGACGGTTATTGTCATTATGTCCCAGGCCGTGGGAGAGGTGGTCCCCTATGTTTTTGGCCGGGTTTTCAGTACCCTCATGGGGGTTGTGGTGGCCATGGTAATAAATATATTGGTGGCACCGCCCCGTCATTTCCAGGGTTTTCGTTCCAAATTGAAGGATTTAACGGCGAATTTCCCCGGGTTTTACCAAAAAACCATCCAGGCTTACGGGGATAACGATCTGGAGCTGGCCCAGGAAATTTTAGTTGAAATGGAGAGGGCAACAAAGGAAATTGCCCATTTGCGGCGGGAATTAAACCGGCTGCCCAGCTCTCCCACCAGTTACCTCCTCCACCTGGAGGGCATAGATTTCCACGACTATATTCTCTATGATCGGAGTATACAATTTCTGGGCAATGTTACGGCTAGGATCCAAGATCTGGTGGCGGTGACTCAACGGCGTTATGAGCGGAAGCGGGAGCTTCAGCACAAGGGTGGGGTTCCCGATCCCAACGGTCTCTCCCCCCAATTCCAAGACTTGCTCCAGGCCCTGTATGGGCTGGTGGCCATGTTGGGGGAATACCACCATTGCATTTTTCAGTTGGTGGTCGATGGGGATATGGAGGCAGTGCCCCGGATCCAAGAGCAGGCTGGGAAGATAGATTGGTACCAGCAACAGGTGCGCACCCAGCTCCAGTGCTGGGAGACGGAATTAATCCGGGAGTTGGATATATTTTCCCTCATGTCGGCCCATAGGGTTATTTTCGACTTGGAAGGCATAGGCGAGGCCTTGCTGGGCTTGGCCAAAACGGCGGTGAGGACAGTGGGGCAGACATTGAAGGTGGAGGCGGGGGAAGATAAAATATCTAAAAAAGGAGAGGATTGAAGTGTATTGGGAAAACAGCGGCCGGGAAAATACGGCGGCAACTGTGGAGGCGGCCTTGGCAAGGGCCCGCAAATTAAATATTGACCATATAGTGGTAGCCTCCAATACCGGGGAAACGGCTAAACTCTTTTTAGATCAAGGGGTTAAGCCGGTTTGTGTAACCCACCATGTGGGTTTTCGCCAGCCGGGTCATGATGAAATGTCTGCCGAGACCAGGGAGTTCTTTCGGGAAAAGGGAATTCCGGTGCTGACAACCAGCCATCTTCTATCTGGTATCGGCAGGGCCATAACGCAAGAACATGGTGGCTTGGATCTGGTCCAGATGGTGGCCCATACCCTGCGCATGTTGGGCCAAGGGACCAAGGTCTGTGTAGAGGTTGCTGCCATGGCACTGGATGCGGGCTTGGTTCCCCATGGCAAGGAAATTATTGCCGTTGGGGGAACAAGCCGGGGTGCCGATACTGCCCTTGTCCTGACTCCCGCCCATAGCCGCCAGTTTTTTGATACCAAAATCCACGAGATCATCTGTAAGCCCCGCCTGGGGTAGTGGCCGGGCAAAATAAACATTGACAAGCCCGGGGCAAAATATATAATAGTAATTGTAACGGGCATATGTTCATAACCATCACACATAAAGTAGTAGCCTCCGGGGTTATCCCTCCGGGTGGGAGTATCTTGGCACACCCCGGGGGCTGTGCCTTCGGACCAGGCGGGGTGACAGGGCGGATGGTCTGGGACAGGGCCCGTTGACCTTCAAGGCCAGGTGGTTGGCGGGGTTGGCCAGTGACAAAGAAGGGTGGGAACTGTTCATGCTCATCAGGACCCTGGTGGAAAACACAGTGGTATCGGCTAATTTTGCTTCGGAGCATGGTCTCAGCCTCCATATAGAAACCCCGGATCTTAACATTCTCTTTGATGTGGGGGCCAGTGATTTATTTGCCCAAAATGCGCAGAGGCTGGGGGTGGATATAGGGGCCGTTGACCTTTTGGTAATATCCCATGGCCATTATGACCATGGCGGTGGTCTGAAAAAGTTTTTAGAACTGAATACCAAGGCCCCAATATATATCCGGGAAGGGGCCTTTGGCAAGCATTATGCGGTGCATCCCAAGGGTACAACAAGGTACATAGGCCTGGAGGAAGATATCAAGGGCCATGGACAGCTTAAACTTGTGGCAGCCACCGACTGCTTTTCCCCCGCCCCGGGGGTGGAGATCTTTGCCAATGTGGCCCAGGTTGAACCCCTCCCCAGGGCAAATAAGGGCCTTTTTAGGGAAGAAGGGGGGCGGAGGGTGCGGGATGTCTTTGCCCATGAACAAAATCTCATCATTTACCGGGGGGATAAAACCCTTTTATTGGTGGGTTGTGCCCATAATGGTGTTGTAAATATCCTGCGGCACTTCTACAATATGAAGGGTTTCCTGCCCCATTATGTGCTGGGAGGTTTTCACCTTTCCAGCCCCATGGGCTCCCAGGAGAGCCTGCCCCAGCTGGAAAAAATCGCCGACTACCTTCTGCAGACAAAGGCTAAGTATTACACGGGCCATTGTACGGGCCTTACGGCCTATGAACATTTAAAGGCCCTGATGGGTGACCGCCTAGGTTATCTTGCCACAGGCAGTGTCTTAAAAATCTAAGTAAAGGGAGCTGTGAATATGGCGGAAAAATGTGACCCAGAATGTGGTACCTGTCCGGGAAGCACCAGCGAAGGCCAGGGTGAGAAGCCCGATTTCTCAGCCCAGCCCCATGCGCAAAGCAGTATCAAGAAGGTTTTTGCCGTTGTCAGTGGCAAGGGAGGGGTGGGTAAATCCCTTGTCACCTCCTTACTGGCGGTGACCATGCAGAAAAGGGGCCACCGCAGTGCCATCCTGGATGCCGACATCACCGGCTCTTCCATACCCAAAACCTTTGGTGTCAGCGGCAAGGCCACCGGCAGTGCGGCGGGATTGTTTCCGGTGAAAACCAAGACCGGCATCGATATCATGTCCGTGAACTTTCTGATGGAAGATGATTCAGCCCCCGTTGTCTGGCGGGGTCCCCTCATTGCCAACCTGGTCAAACAGTTTTGGACCGATGTCATCTGGGACAATATCGACTACCTTTTTATCGATATGCCCCCCGGCACCGGGGATGTTCCCCTCACCGTCTTTCAATCCACTGCCGTCGATGGCATCATTGTGGTCACATCCCCCCAAGAACTGGTATCCGAAATTGTCGCCAAGGCCGTTAAAATGGCCAAACTAATGGATATCCCCATTGTGGGCCTGGTGGAAAATATGTCCTATTTCCGCTGTCCCGACAATGGCAAGGATTACAAGGTCTTTGGCGAGAGCCACCTGGAGGAACTGGCCGCCCAACACGGCTTGGAGGTTTTGGCTAAGCTCCCCATTGACCCGGCCATTGCCGCGGCCTGTGACCAGGGCAAGATAGAATTTTTGTTGGGTGACTGGTTGACCAAGGCGGCGGAGGTCTTGGAGCAAAAAGGGAAAAAATAACCTGGGCCCCTTGGCAATGGCAAAAGACACACCTTTAAAGGTGTGTCTTTTGCGTGCAGGGGTCCAAAGCCGTTCCCCCACTCAACTGCCCAAAATTTGCCGGATTTCTTCTCTATCCATTTCCCCCGGCAGGGCAATTCCCGAAACCGCCGCTGCCTCCCGGGTGAGGGCAAAAATGTCCTCCCTTCCGATATCCTCCAGGGAAAATTTTCTGTTCAGGGCCATGAGAAGGCGCAGTCCGGCCTTGAGTCTTTCCACATAGTTATAAACACCAATGGCCCCCGGCCCTATCTTGGTGTAGTCAGGGCCATAGATTTCCTTTAACTCCCGGGCCTTGGCGAAAATTTCTTCCCTGCTGGTACCGTATTCCTGGAGGTGTTTTGGCACTTGCCCCTTGGCCACTAGCTCCCCTACCCTTTTCCCTACCATGGCAGCAGCCATGGGGGCCCGGCACATGCCGATTAAATTGACATGGGGTGCGCCCAAGGCCAGTCCTTTAAATATCTGATCCTCCAGGGCGAAGCCACCGGCAACGGCCACCCGGGGAAGGGTTAGCCCCTGTCCCTTGAGGATGCCGAAGAATTCGTGGAGGAGGCTTTCCAGGTAGACCGTGGGCAGCCCCCACTCGTTCATCATCTTCCAGGGGCTCTTGCCGGTACCGCCGCCGGCACTGTCGAAGGTTACCAGGTCAACCTCACTGAGGCAGGCAAACTTGG
>JAAYSG010000057.1 GCA_012518435.1 Bacillota bacterium | reverse complement strand
GCCAACACATCTCCCGGCTCCGCACCTTCTATGTACACGGGCCCAGTGCCGGGGTTAAGACGGCTAAAATCTATTTCCGTCACCAACTGCTCTTGGGAAACAACTTGATTATTAAAGCCATCAATGGCCTTGAGCTTGAAGACTTCCCCCCTTTTAAACCTGGCCGCCGGTTCATTATCGGGCGAAAAGGTATATGTGTATTTAGTAACAACCTTTGCCTCCATCCCCAAATCCCTCCCAAATTAAATTTTCCCCCGGGTGCCAATTAAAGCAAAGTGAACCAATATTACTGATATACTACCTTCCTTGGGGGTTATCCTGCCTAGGAGTCGATAAAAGCCGCCCCGGAAGCCCCCTTTTGTAAAACCGGCCCAGTACAAAGTAGCCTTAAATGCACCCTTATACCACTGCGTTAACCCTTCGCTCCTCCTGCTCTCCCCCCAAAGGATAAAGCCAGTTATTTGTCGAATTAACAAGTATTACGATGAAATACCAGTTTTTAGTTTTCAGGAAAGGTTGGGTCAGCAATGTATACCAAGCCGATTATCAGACAGGCAATTTTTTTATTAATCATACTACTGGTAGCCTTTATTCTATTTGCCGGCCTTCTAGTCCGGGGAAGATTATTAAGCACTTTGTCCGCTACAAAACAACAGCAAGAAAAAAAAGCGGCCCGGGTGGCTGCCCGTCTGGGCGAAAAACTTTACCAGGCCCGGGAGCGGGTTCGTATTTTAGCCTTAAACCCCCTTATGGAGGACGAAGAACCTCAAGTTGTAAAAGAATTGTTAATGAAAACAATGGAAGGCTGCCTTTCATGTGAAGCTTTACTGGTAACAGATCACAAGGGCTCACTAATAACTGAAATACCGCCGGGGAGCCTTCATCCTTATTTAAGCAGCGAAAAGTTGGTCTCTTTGCCCTCTAGGTGCGAACTGTTGTGCATAAGCCCCGCCGGCGGAGAAGATCATTTCGCTTTTGCTTGTTCAGCCCAGACAGAAGATCCGACAAACAAGGGCAGACTGATAATAGCCTTACTAAACTTAAACTACGTGGCTGAAACTACCTTGTTGGGCAATAAAGATGACGAGGTGCTCCTTCTTGCCGACCAACTAACCGATGCTAACCAGGCCGTTTTGCTTTTTGCCCCGGAGGCCGGACACGGCTCGGCCCCCCCTCCCTTTATCGCTGCCACTTTCGGGCCCATTATTAAAGAAAAAGCAGCCCCCTATTTACAGGGAACCGCCCCAATATCCGAATTAAATTGGACCATTACCGTAACCAAATCCTTTGAATCCTCCATCGCAGAAAATCTAAAAACAACCTTTTCCGGCATTCGTTTCACCTTTTTCTTGCTATTGCCCATCCTGATCATGCTGGTTTTAACAATAATCGCCATTAACCATTCCCGACGTTATTTTAAGGAGCTTGCCCTCAAGGATGGTCTAACCAGCCTTTATAATCACTGTTTCTTTCAAACCGAACTACAAACTCTCATTAAAAGAAAACTCCACCGGAAAATATCCCTGCTAATGCTGGATTTAGACAACTTCAAACACATAAATGATACCTATGGCCATCAGGCAGGGGATGAAATCCTTCAGCGGGTTGCTGCCATCATGTTAGAAAACATCCGCGAAACAGATATTGCCGCCCGTTACGGGGGCGAGGAATTTGCCGTGATCTTGCCGGGAATTAGCCTAAGGGAGGCCCTTAAAGTCGCGGAGCGGATTAGAAAAGCAATAAAAGACCAGTGCGCCTGCACAATTTCCATCGGAGTTTCCGCCCTGCCAGAGTGCGCCACCACCGCAAAAGAGTTAATTAAAACAGCAGACCAGGCCTTGTACAGGGCCAAAGCCAAATGCAAGGATCGGGTCGAAGTAGCCGAACAGCAAAGTAACTAATTATTGCCCCATCAGTACCAGATTGAGGTGCGGTATGCGGGTCAACACACAGGGACGGTCCGAGACCACTGAAAAATGGTCTTAAATCAAGAAACCATGTAGTGCGGAACCCTAAAATAAAAAGTTACATCCCCAATAATTATTTTTAAAACGTACGCGAATGAAATGGCGGTCCTTTCTACAACCAGGGCCGCTATTCTTTTTAAATTCACCGCAATGGCAGTTAACTTTGCCTGAAAGGATATGCTTCTTAGTCCATACCCACGGGCACGGACTAAACCATGGAATCTTTTCATTTCGGCATTTTTCCATTCCTGTGCGGCTCTTTTTTTATATCTCTTCTTGAATTCTGCTGTTTTTTGTTTTTGACTTATCGCGTAAACTTTTGCTGTGTGCAAGGCTACCCTTAAGGTTCTTTGCTTTGTCTTGGATTTGCCCATGCATTGCCCCCGCCTGGGGCATCCTACACACATCTTTTTATCAAAATAGAACTGGTAAATTTCTGTTTCCTTGCCGTACTGTTTCTTGGTCACCTTTTTCTTTTTAATAGTATGATTACCCATCACACAGAACCATTGGTCACTATCTTTATTGTAGCGGAAAAGCTCTTCATCTATTTTGTAGGCGGAGGCACTAACAGGAATTAATGCTTCAGCACCAATTGCCTCAATGGAATCTAAAATGTTTTTTCTGAAATAGGCCTTATCTGCGAAAATTTCCTTGGGCCTGATGCCCGCCTGGATAGCTTTTTCTAACAAAGAATCGGATTCCCTACCATCGACGTATTCCCCACTTTTGGCTGTATATTAACTTTATTAGATCATAAATTGCCATAAATGGGGGGCTTAGCCACCAGGATGGGACTTTTTCAGTGGTTTCGGACTGACCCCTTGTGTCATTGTGTACGGGGAAAATTCTTAGCAAAAAATCTCCTTATTTTTTACGACTAATACTGATAAAATTTAAGTTATTAAAACCCGTAAGGCCCCCGAAAGGGCCCCCAAGATAACTGATGATACTGGATATTTGCCCCAGATGGAATATGCACAGAAGATCCATCCTCCTATGCCCCCCTATGTTTCGCGGGTGGAAACATAGGGACCCTTAGCTTAGACCCGTTCTTTATTTCCAGATGCAGACGTAGAAACCGAAACTGATACAGTACTACCGCCAAACCTCAACGGAAAATCTGCTTCACGCAAACAAACATTAGCAGTATTCATCACAGGTGTAAAAGCCTTGTTCAAATCAGTATCAAGCGAGAAAGAGGTAGACTGTAAGCTTGACAAGGCATCATAATGTTGTCGAAACAGAACTCCCAACTTTGGATTCAGGCCCCATAGATCTTTTTGGTGGGTTTGCCACTGTAAATCCTGTAATGCCTTTATGTTCTTTAACGTCCCCTCACCGGCAAGGATCTGGTCTAAGACCCATTTATGCCCATGTACTTCTGAAGCTATTGCTCGAGCAAGCTTAATGGCAAGATCTTTGTTGTTGAGTCTTAGGCGCAATGCTTCTGCTCCATATGAGCCCAGAACTGTGATAAGAGAGCCTGTCAGGGCTGCCAACAATGCAATTACAACTGGCTCCATAGCGATTCCTCCCAATAAAAACATTATATTACCTTTTATTTCACTTTGATTCCCAAATGTTCCTTCAAACAAAGTTTAAAATTAAATTATCTACCACCATTGATTTTAAATACCCTTAGTTTCCCTTCTTTGGGGCTAGGGCAAACACAATCAGGATATGATGAATAGACGTGGTAGGTGGCGCACAATAAAACTGTCACCTTACATCCCAGGCAAAACTGCTCCAAATGGAAACCGAAATTAGGGATCTGTAATTGATGCCCTTGCCAATTATTATCCTGCTATCGATACTAATAATTACCCCTACGGGAAGCGCCTTCTCTAAATGCCTTTTAACGATTCCTAAACAATTTAGTGATGCCTGCACTTTTTAACGATTGCCCCAAACCCAAATATAGGTGTGTGCATTTTTCCTGCAATAAATATCCAACAACTAATAAAACCCCGATCCCACCTATCCCCCAAATATAACCAAGCTCCCCGAAAACCCCTCTCAAGACAAAATACCCGCCACTGACGGCGGGCTAGGTTTGTATCAATTCCTGTTACTTAATATGGTGGAGGTGGCGGGAACGAAATCCCCCCGTATCCAAAAATTCACCCCGGGGAAAGCGTTTAATAGCTTACTTTCCCACGGGGCGGGTTGTGATTCTACTGGACAAGTGGAACCCAATGAGCCCTTTTCTTGGTTGCCAGATAATGGTGGAACAAACAACCTGACCCCTTGTCCCTCGTCAAGGTTGTAAGGTTGCCAAGGTTTTCGGCTCGCCTTTAGTCAGCGCAGTAAATGTTGATTGCATCGCGCAGAAATTCTGCACAACCGGGAGCAATTTTATCATAGTACACCTTGAACCGCTCGTCCGCAACATACAACTCACCTAAGCTTTTGTGGTACGCTTTGTTGTATTCAAGTTGAAAAACAGCGAGCCATTTGCCATGAAGATCACAGGCTTTTTGAGCCAATTCTCCGGCAGGATCGCCGACTTCAAGCGCGGCTTTCAGAGTATCCTCCGCTTCCTGACGTAGTCGTTCGCCCTCGGCATACCGCTCATGTGTCATACCCTTGATTCTTGCATTGGCACGTTCAATCGCCTCTTCACCGTACTTTTCCCGGATTTCCGTACCGTACTGACGCTCATTTTCGTCAATCATG
>JAAYSG010000056.1 GCA_012518435.1 Bacillota bacterium | reverse complement strand
ATCGTTGGAGCGGGTATCGTTGGGCGGCCAAAGGCGGCCTCCAGGGGGACGAGGGGGACCCTGCAGGCGGAACCGGAACGCGGGCCGACACAGGGGTCGGGCCGTACGAATTGCGACGGGGAACTCCCACATATTACCCGGTAATTGACGCGAAACCCGTAGGGGGCGGTCCCCGTACCGCCCCGAAACGGTTTATCCGATGAATAACGCCGGGATCCGACGGGGCGGGGACACGGGCCGACACGGTGGTCGGGCCGTACGAATTGCATCATAACCCCCGCCAAAACCTGTACCGCCCCGAAACGGTTTATCCGATGAATGACGCCGGGATCCCGGGGGGTTATTTTTGTAAAAAGACATCCTGGGCGATTTTTACCCCCTGGCGGGCGTCGCGGCCGTAGTAGTCGGCACCGATGGATTGGGCATATTCCCCGTTGAGGACGGCGCCGCCCACCATTACCTTACAGGCGGGGGCTGCTTTTTTTAGGGCCTTGATGGTGGTTTCCATGCTGTGGACGGTGGTGGTCATGAGGGCGCTGAGGCCCACCAGCTTGATATCCTTCTCCACCACTTGGGCCACAATTTCTGCGGCGGGGACGTCTTTGCCCAGATCCAGGACATCAAAGCCATAGTTCTGCAGGAGCACTTTGACAATATTCTTGCCTATGTCGTGGATGTCGCCCTGGACGGTGGCCAGGAGGATTTGGCCTTTGTCCATGGCGGCGCTGCTGCCCTGGCTCTTGAGCAGGTGTTCCCGCAGAACCCCAAAGGCCTTTTTTACCGTTTCGGCCGCCTGGATAAGCTGGGGAAGAAAGATTTTCCCTTCTTCGTACTGCTGGCCCACGGTATCCAGGGCGGGAATGAGGTGTTGGTCGACAATGGCTAAGGGTTCTAGCTCCTGCAAAAGTTCGGCCGTTTTGCGGGCTGCTTCTTCTTGCAGGCCATTTTTTATTATCTGCCCCAGGGTCTGGCCCTTGACAGCGGCCGGGGCCTGGGGTTTTACCTCTGTCCCGCTATGGTGGGAAATATAGGCGGCGGCGTCCTGGTCCTGGTTTGCCAGAACCCTGTAGGCCCGGAGGGTGGCAACCATGTCCTCATCCAGGGGGTCAAGGATGGGGGCATCCAGGCCGGCTTGGAGGGCCAGGGCCAAAAAGGTGCGGTTGAGAAGGCCCCGCCGGGGCAGGCCAAAGGAGATGTTGCTCACCCCCAGGGTGGTTTTTACACCTAGTTCCTCCTTTATTAAAGTAAGGGCCCGGAGGGTCTCCATAACCTGGCTCTGCTGGGCCGAGGCGGTGAGGGCCAGGCAGTCAATTATGAGGTCTTCTTTGGGGATGCCGTATTGCTGGGCTGTTTCCACTAGGCGGTTGGCGATGGCCAGCCGCCCTTCCGCCGTGGGGGGAATGCCTTTTTCATTTAGGGTGAGGCAGATGGCAGCTCCACCATACTTTTTTAGGAGGGGAAAGAGGGTTTTCATTTCTTCCTCTTTGCCACTGATGGAGTTGAGGAGGGGCTTGCCGTTGTAGATGCGGGCCGCCGCCGCGATGACCTCGGCCCGGGCACTGTCAATTTGGAGGGGCAGGCCAATTACAGCTTGGATCTCCCGGATGGTCTTAACCATGACTTCTTTTTCATCTATTTCCGGCAGGCCCACATTTATATCCAATATCTGGGCACCGGCATCCCGCTGGCGGAGGGCCTCTTCTAATATGTAGTGGGAGTCTCCTTCTTTAAGGGCCCGGCGCAGCCTTTTTTTGCCGGTGGGGTTTATCCTTTCGCCAATTAGGCTGGGCCCCTCCCCTATAATTACGGTTTGGGTGGCGGAGCTGACGGCTGTTATCTTTTTTTTCTCTAGCCGGACGGGCCGTAGACTGTCTAATTCCTTTCTTAGGGCCCTGATGTGGGCGGGGCTGGTGCCACAGCAGCCCCCCAAAATTGTAACCCCCGCCTGGGCCATGAGCCGGGCGTAGTGGGCAAATTCTTCTGGCCCCAGGGTAAAAACCGTCTTCCCCCCCACCTGCCGGGGCATGCCGGCATTGGGCTGGGCCATAACCGGCAGGCGGGAATAGGGGAGGATTTTTTTCAGCAGGGGGAGGGTTTCCCTGGGGCCCAGGGAACAGTTTATCCCCAGGGCCTTAACTCCCAGCCCCTGGATGATATTGACCATGGTTAGGGGATCGGTGCCGGTGAGGGTGCGGCCGTCTTCTTGGAAGGTGAGGGTGGCCAAAACCGGCAGGGGGCTGTTTTCTCTGGCGGCCAGGATGGCGGCTTTGGCTTCGTAGACATCCCCCAGGGTTTCGATGAGGATGAGGTCGGCCCCGGCCGCTGTGCCCGCCTTTACCTGTTGGGCGAAGAGCTGGTAGGCTGCGCTAAAGGAGAGGGTGCCATAGGGCTGCATGAGCTGGCCGCTGGGGCCCATGTCCAGGGCAATTAGTTTTCCCGGTGCGGCCCGGCGGGCTATTTTTACGGCGGCGGTGATGATTTCTTCTACTTTGTAACCCTGGGCTTGGAGTTTGCTGTGGTTGGCGCCGAAGGTGTTGGTGAGGATGACATCGGCGCCGGCGGCGGCGTAGGCGGCGTGGATGTTGGCGATGATGTGGGGTTTTGTCAGGTTATAGCTTTCGGGCAGTTCTCCGGCCACCAGGCCCTTGGCTTGGAGCATGGTGCCCATGGCGCCGTCGAATAGGATAAAGTTGGTAAAATCAATTTCCCTTCTTATGGTGCTTCACCCCTTCCAAGACAGGGGGACTTTCCTCCCGCTCTGTCCATTCTAAGTGGCCCTGTAACACTTCGCAACGGCTGTTTTTGAAGTGTTACAAGGGCCTTATTAATTTTCGGCAAGATAGGGGACCTTTCCCCTCGTCCTGTTTTTTCTGTCTGGCCGGTTTCTGGGCCGCTTCTTCCCTATTCCCGTCTCCCTTATTGCGGGACCAAGCCCATTAGGGCGGTGACGGATTTGCGGGGGATGAGGAGGGAGCTTTCTGTAACCGTTAGCCCCAGCTGCCGGTAGGCATTAAGGATAGATACGATGGGGGCTTGGCTTTCCAAGGGGAAATCACCATAGCCGGGGCTGTAGCGCCTGGTTATATTAAAACCTTGGCGGGCTGCCAAGGCCTTGATTTCACTTTCCACCTGGGCGCAGAGGGCTTCCACGGCGGCTGAGGCACAGGCATCCAGGACCAGGCCCCGGGTTAAATTAAACTGGGCATAATGGGCTATCTTTTTGTCCACGGCTAGGCCCAGGGTAACGGCCATGATGGCCACCCGTTCCGAGTGCTGTAAATGCTGGGCAATGCTCCGGCCCAAAAGTTTTAGGGTCGTGTTTTTCACCCCCAGCTGGCCCCCCTCCCGGGTTAGGTCAAAGAGCCCAAAGGTATATTTTTCTCGGGTTAGGTCGCCTATTTCTGCCAAGCAGTCTTTTATTAGTTGGGCCAGGCCTTCGCCGGCGGGCCGGCCCCTGGAGCCCAAGTAACGTAATACTTCTTTTTCTTTAACCTGCATATGTCTGCCTTCCTTTGGCGCATTTAATGGTTGCCGCGGGGCGGGTGGAAAAGGCCCTATTACCTTCCCCCTAATTGGCAAGGGCGGCAAAGATTTCCCGGGCCACCTCCGGGCGGTTGAGGGTAAAGAGATGAATGCCATCTACACCGGAGGCCTTTAGGTCTAGTATTTGCTCAAGGGCAAAATCAATTCCCGCCGCCCGCAGGGATTGGGGGTCATTCTCAAATCTGGTAATAATTTTTTCCAGGCGGGGGGGAATGGAAACCCGGCAGAGCTTGGCAAGGTGGGCAAGCTGCCCCCGGCTGAGAATCGGCATAATACCGGCCAAGACGGGAATCTGAATTCCCCAGGCCGCCAACTCTTCCCGGAAACGGTAAAACAAGTGGTTAGAAAAAAAGAGTTGGGTAATGAGAAAGTCCACCCCACTATTGACCTTTTCCTTCAGGTGCTGCCGATCCAGGGTTAGGCTTTCACACTCCAGGTGCCCCTCGGGGTAACAGGCGGCGGCGATACAAAAGTCCCCGGCCTTTTTTAGATGGCGGATTAGATCTTGGGCATAGGTGTAGTCCGATTTAATCGGAATGCCCTCCTGGGGCATATCCCCCCGCATGGCCAAGATATTGCTGATGTTTTTTTCCTTGAGGCGGGATAAGATCTGGT
>JAAYSG010000001.1 GCA_012518435.1 Bacillota bacterium | reverse complement strand
TACCGGGCCAGCCAGTGGGCCACGCCCCGCCTCATCTATTCCCACCACATGGCGGAAACCCTTTTTCCTGAGACTTTTTTCATAGCGGCAAAGCTCTTCCCAACTTGCAATTTCCCGTTTCCTTCTGTCTAATTTTATTTCATAGCTTTTAATCAGGTTTTCTACCCCTTTACGCGGGTCTTGTCTCAACTGGGGCAAGACCCTTTCAATCTCCAGCAAAGATAGTCCCCGGAGCCAAGTCTTTAATTCCGCCAGGGTCATGTCCACAGACTTCATTGTTATTCTCCTCCGCTGGTAGTTCTAAGGTGACGCGGCCCAACTGCCCGTTTTGAAATTCCCGCAAAAGTAACCCGGCAGCCCTATTTAGGTCACTAACACCCCCGGGGAGGAGCATTCCTCTTTTTTTACCGATATAATTTAAGATTTGGTATGGGTCTGGAGGCAAAGTGGGCAAACCATATTGTTTTCTTAATTGCTGGGGGGCCCTCTCCAGTAATAATGTAACTAGCCAATGGGCAACTTCCTCCACCGGTATCGATTCCAATGGAAGGGCACCTGTTGCTGCTAACTTGAGGCCCAGGCATGCATCCCTTCGGGAGGGCCAAAGGACTCCCGGCATATCTAACAGTTCCAATTCCCCTGCCAGGCTAATCCATTGCTTGCCTCGGGTAATGCCGGGCTTGGCACCGGTTGCCGCCCTCCTCCTGCCTGCTAAGCGGTTGATGAGGGATGATTTCCCCACATTGGGGATACCCACAACCATTAAGCGGGCTGGGCGTTTTTTTCGTCCCTTAAGTTCCAAAGCTGCCATTGTTGGCTGGACTAATTGCCGTGAAATTGCAATTACTTCCCTGATACCCCGGCCCGAAACCGCATTTAGAGCAAGTGCGTACTCCCCCTTTTCTTTGTACCACTTTTGCCATTTGTCGGTTACCAGGGGATCAGCCAGATCTGCCTTATTCAATATTAGAAGCCGGGGTTTCTCACCCGCAATTTTTATTATTTCGGGGTTACTGCTGGCTGCGGGGATCCTGGCGTCAATGACCTCCAAAACCAAATCCACCAATTTAATATTATTATAAATTAGGCCCTTGGCCTTAGCCATATGGCCCGGGTACCACTGCATATTCCCCTCACCCGCCTTCAGTGGCAACAGCAGAGGTGTTTTTCCTTGCATCCACAGGCCCAAGATCCCGAGGTGGCCAATAGATAAATGCCGCCTTGCCGATAATATCCCGGCGAGTTAATAAACCGACATCGGGATAGCGACTATCCCTGCTGTTATTTCTATTATCACCCAGCACAAATACTTTACCCGGAGGGACTTCCACCAAGTGATTGCCATATGTTGGTTCAATCAAGTAAGGTTCATCCAGGGGATGGTCGTTTACCAGAACCTGGCCGTCTATTATTCCGACAGTGTCTCCGCCAACACCAATTACTCTTTTGATGAAATCCTCCCGGGGATTAGCAGGATAGCGAAAGACAATGACATCTCCAGGTTGGGGGGGCCTAAAATGATAAATGAATTTATTTACCAATAATCGCTGTCCATTATGTAAGGTTGGCTCCATGGAAGAACCATCAACCACAAAAGACTGCACAACAAAGGTAATTATAAAAAAGGCAAGGATTAGTGCGATTGCGATACATTCCAGATATTCTCTAATAATACCTTTTTGTTTCGCCATGTCCTTCCTCCTCATTCCAAGGGCGGGATGCCCAACTAAAGAAGGGACTGCTTTGGGCAACAGTCCCCATTCCCGCCTTACCGGTGCCTTTCCTTAATACGGGCAGCTTTTCCGTGTAGGCTGCGTAGGTAGTACAGCTTAGCGCGTCGTACCCGGCCGCGGCGGATAACTTCAATCTTTGCAATTCGTGGGGAATGAAGGGGAAAAGTGCGTTCTACCCCAACACCATAGGAAACCCGGCGTACAGTAAAGGTCTCCCGAAGGCCTCCATGCCTTTTGGCAATTACCACACCCTCGAAGATCTGAATTCTTTCACGGCCACCCTCCACGACCTTAACATGAACACGAAGGGTATCACCGGGATTGAAGTCAGGTAGGTTATTTTTCATTTGCTTTCTTTCCAGAGCCTTGATCATAGGCATCCAGCTCCCTCCTTCCCGCCAATTTTCAAGCCAATCTATGGGAAATATGCTGGCAACCAATTAGGTCATGGAACAAACACATGCCATTATATCATAGAAATCCTATGATTACAATATTTTCAGCCCAGGCTTGCCAAAGTCATTTCTTCCTTATCTCCTGGAGAAGATTTTGGTCTTCTTCCGGTAAAATCTTGTTTTCCAGTAGGTCGGGACGCCTTTTTAGCGTTCGTTTTAGCGACTCCCTGCGGCGCCAAAGTCTTATTTCTTCATGGTGACCGGATAAAAGAACCGGCGGTACTCTCATCCCCTGCCATTCCGGGGGTCTGGTATAGTGGGGATATTCAAGAAGATTATCTGTGAAGCTCTCTTCTTGGAGGGAATAATATTTTCCCAAAACGCCGGGCAATAGTCGGACAACGGCATCAATTAGGAGCATAGCTGGTATCTCCCCACCCGTTAAAACATAATCGCCCACCGAAATTTCATCAGTAACCAGATATTCCCTAACCCGTTCATCCACACCTTCGTAATGGCCGCAAATAAGGAGCAATTGCTTTTCCTTACTCAATTCCCATGCCTTGCCCTGGTTAAAAACCTCACCTTGGGGGGAAAGGAGGATAATTCGGGAGTCTTCTCTACACTGCAGGAAGTCCACAGCGCGGAAAATTGGTTCAGGCTTCATAACCATTCCGGCACCACCCCCGTAGGGGGCATCGTCAACAGTTCGGTGCTTATCAGTTGTGTAATCCCGCAGGTTGTGTATGACTAATTTTAACAGACCCCTTTCCTGGGCCCTGCCTATAATACTGTGTCCCAAGGGGCCTGGAAACATTTCCGGGAAAATACTAATAACATCGATCCGCATTGTGTAATTCTCCCCTATCGGAGTCCCTCCAGGAGCCTGACCAACATTTCACCATTCTCCAGATCAATTTTTTCCACAACCTCTTTTAGGGCTGGGATAAGAATTTCAGCACCTGCTTCATTTCGTACCAGATAAACATCATTACAACCGGGGGATAGGATTTCCACAACCCTTCCCAATTTTTCCCCCTGGTTGGTCTTAACTGTAAGGCCTATGATTTGAAAGTGATAATAGTGTCCCGGGGGAAGAGTAACTAGTTGGCTGGGCTCTATCTGGACCAGGCAACCGCGTAGTTCCTCCGCCCCACGGCGGCAATCAATTCCCTCGAAGCGCAAAAGAACGTAGCGTTTATGCTTCCTAACCCCAACTATTTGGATCAGGTGGGGTTCTTTCTCCCCTGAGCAGGCAAGGAAAACAGTTTTTAAAAGTCGGAAACGCTGGGGAAAATCTGTCAAGGGCAACACCCTGACCTCGCCGGTGATCCCCTGGGGGGATATTATTTCACCTACAGTGATCAGTTCCGATTGCATTGGGAATCACCCATTCCAATTGTAGTTCATTAAGCCGATACCATGTCTAATTTTGGGGCAAGGGCAAAGGTGCTTATGTTAGATGATTTCCAACTCAGCTCTTATTCCCTTTTTAGTGGCCATGGCCTTGACTACTGTTCTGATTGCCCTGGCAATTCGCCCCTGCTTACCAATAACCTTGCCCATATCATTGGGGGCAACATTCAACTCCAAGGTAACTAACCCATCCTCTTCTTTCTCCGTAACATTTACTGCATCGGGTTCATCCACAATGGCCTTGACAATGGTTTCCACCAATTCTATCACACCTGCACCCCCTTGATGTTTCCGGCACTGCCTCCACAGTCATGACTAATTCTTTGTACTTGCAAACTTCTCCATTATGCCGGCATTTTTGAATAGGGATCGGACTGTTTCGGATGGTTGCGCCCCCTTCCGGAGCCAATTAAGGGCCTTTTCCTCATCTATCTTCACCACAGTTGGATCAGTTGTGGGATCGTAGTAACCAATACTCTCGATAACCTTCCCTACCCGGGCCTTTCTAGAGTCAGCTACCACAAGGCGGTAGAATGGAGCCTTTTTCGCCCCCATCCGCCGCAAACGAATCCTTACTGCCATCTTTTCTCACCTCCTTTCAAATAGAACTACTGGCAATTATATAAGATGGGCTAGAACCTTGGGAAGGGAAAATTAGCGATTTTACCTCCCTTTTTTACTTGACTGTATTGCCGTAGCAGACGCTTGGATTGCTCAAATTGTTTTAAAAGACGATTGACATCCTGCACCCTGGTTCCGCTACCCCGGGCAATGCGTCTTCTTCTATTGGCATCAATAATATTGGGGTGTCGCCGTTCCCCCGGTGTCATGGAGGTGATAATTGCCTTTATTCTTTCAAGTTGTTTATCATCCACGGCTAACCCCTGCAGTTTCTTCATTCCCCCAACTCCCGGTAGCATGCCAAGAATTTGATCAAGGGGACCCATTTTTTGCACCTGTTCTAGTTGTTCCATAAAATCCTCCAGGTTAAAATCATGGGCGCGGAGCCTTTCTTCTATCTTCATGGCAGATTGGGTATCAATACTCTTTTGTGCCCTTTCAATAAGTGTAAGAACATCCCCCATCCCTAAAATTCTAGAGGCCATCCTTTCAGGGTGAAAGGGTTCTAAGGCGTCAAGCTTCTCCCCAACCCCGACAAATTTTATCGGACAGCCGGTAACGGCCCTTGCCGATAGGGCGGCTCCTCCACGGGTGTCGCCATCCAATTTGGTTAAAATAAGACCACTCAAGGTTAGTTTTTCCCGGAAGGCCTTGGCAACCGTAATAGCATCTTGGCCGGCCATTGCATCTACAACCAAAAGGATATGTTGTGGTTTTATATTATTTTCCAGCCGAATTAATTCTTCCATCAACCCTTCATCAACATGCAGCCGCCCCGCCGTATCGATCAGAACATAATCTTTTCCCTGGGAAAGGGCATGCTCAATGGCACCCTGGGCAATATCCACAGGGTTATGCTTTTCACCCATGGCAAATACCGGGATTTGCATTTCCTGGCCAAGTACCTGGAGCTGCTTAATCGCAGCCGGGCGATAGACATCTGCCGCTACCAATAAAGGGCTACGCCCATTTTGGCGCAGATGACGGGCCAATTTTGCACAGGTGGTGGTTTTCCCAGAGCCCTGTAGGCCAACCAGCACCACAACTGTTGGGGGTTGGGGGGCTGGCTCTAATTTACTCGCCGCCCCGCCCATTAAATTAGTAAGCTCTTCGTGGACAATTTTGATAACCTGTTGGCCCGGTGTCAGGCTTTGCATTACCCCTTGTCCAATTGCCCTCTCTTGCACCTGGGTAATGAAGTCCCTTACCACCTTATAACTTACATCGGCCTCCAGGAGGGCCAAACGTACTTCCCGCAGAGCACTTTTAACATCAGCCTCAGAGAGCTTCCCCTTCCCCCGCAATTTTTTCATGGCCGCCTGAATCTTGGCAGTTAATCCTTCCAGCAAAAGTATTCCCCCCCTTGCCTAGGTCCTAGCCAACAGTTCAAGTAATAACTTTATTTTGGTCACCAATGCCCAACCCTTGCCATCGGCGGTAAGTTCCTTTTTAAGGTTTTTGAGGAGACTAAAAATCTCATTTATTATTTGCTTTCGCTGTAATGAACTTTCAACCAGGTTCAACCCATGTTCCCATTTTACTAGACTGGCTTCCCCCCGGTTCAATATATCGTGTACAGCCTGTCTACTAATGTTAAACTCAGCTGCTATTTCACCCAAGGAAAGGTCCTCTTCAAAATAAAGGCGGAAAAACTCCTGTTGCCTTTTTGTCAAAAGGACACCGTATATATCATATAGCTGAACCAAGCGCAGTGTTTTTTCGAGCATAATCCCCACCCATTTATGCTGTTAAGGGTAATGGCTTGACAGGCAACAACTGAATTGTAATCCTAATGGGACCCGTTGTCAAGTGCCGCCATTGGTAGCACCATTGGCAAAGAGGGCGGTTACAAAGGCTGTTGGCGAAAATCTGTGCAGGTCCTCAAGGCCTTCCCCAATGCCAATGTATTTTACTGGCACCCCCACCTCCCGGCTTATGGGAATAATTATTCCCCCCTTGGCCGTGCCATCCAGTTTGGTGAGGACAATGCCAGATAAATTTAGGGTTTGCTGAAAAACCCGGGCCTGGGCCAGGGCGTTTTGCCCCGTGGTTGCATCCAAAACCAACAGGGTCTCCAAGGATGCCTCCGGGTATTCCCGAGTAATAATGCGCTGTATTTTTTCCAATTCTGCCATAAGGTTGACCTTAGTGTGCAAGCGACCGGCAGTATCTACAATCAACATGTCCAAACGGCGGGCACGCAGGGCCTGCAAGGCATCAAAGACAACGGCTGCCGGATCTGCCCCCGGTTGGTGGCTGATTATGTCCAGATTGAGACGCTGGGCCCAGGTATTCAATTGGTCAATGGCGGCCGCCCTAAAGGTATCGGCCGCAGCCAGCAAAACCCTTTTACCTTCCTTGTTGAATTTGTTAGCCAGTTTGGCAATGGTGGTTGTCTTACCCACCCCATTGACACCCACAACCAAAAGGATAGTGGGCTTATCAGTCCTTTCCACAGGTTGGGATTTTTCAATGGTTAAAGACTTTGCTATTTGTTTCTTAAGCAAGTCCAGAACTTCTTCACCGGAATGTATTTTCCCCACCTGGGCCTCCCGCCTAATATTATCCACAAGTGCCAGACTGGTTTCCACCCCAACATCGGCCATGATCAGTATTTCTTCCATTTCCGCAAAAAAGTCTGCATCAAGGCCGGAACTGCCGGAAATTAAATTTTCTATCCTACGAACCAGACTTGTTTTGGTTTTTTTTAGGCCAGAGCCCAACCGGGCCAGTAAATTGTCCAACACGATATTTCCTCCCCATATTCTCTCTCCCAAAATGCAATAAAGGCTGCATGGGTATTAAATTTGTTGGGATGAGTTTATCCCAAAGGAAATTTTATTTTAGCCCACCATATTATCCCCAATGTCAAGGGATAAGAATTGTGATTCCCCCCGCTCATCCATGGCAATGCCATAAAGGGCATCGGCCTGCTTAATTATTTCTTGACGATGTGTAATCAGCAAAAATTGTATTTTGCCCATGTGGCGGCGTAGGAAGCTACCCAACCTGACTGCGTTGACATCGTCAAGGGAGGCATCAATTTCATCAAGAACACAAAAAGGGCTAGGTTTGACCTGAAGTATCCCAAAAAGAAAGGCAATGGCCGCCAATGCCTTTTCCCCCCCCGAAAGAAGCAGTATGTTTTGCAGTTTCTTCCCAGGGGGCTGGACCATTATTTCTAGACCTGCCTGGAGGGGGTCTTCATTATTGGTTAAGGAAAGCTGTGCCTTTCCACCGTCAAATAGTTCCTGGAAAACCTTTACAAAGCTAGCCTGGACCTTGGCAAAGGTTTTTTCCAAGCGCCCTTTACTCACAAAATCAATCTCCTCCAGCAACTTGGCCAGTGTCTTTTTTGCTTCAACCAGATCCTCCAGCTGTTGACGCAAAAAACCATAACGGTCTTGTACTTTTTTGTATTGTTCCCCTGCACGTAGATTTATATTGCCAAATTGCAGCAGTCTCCTTTCCAGTTCTGCTACCCTTTGGCGCAATTTGCCCCTGGAAATACCTTCTTGCTTATGTTGTTCCACTTGGGCCGGTGTTAATTTGTGGTCGGCAAAGAGCCGTCTTTTTAGCGCGGAAAGGGATGTGTCCATTTTGGCCAAGTTTTTTTCCCAGCCATGTATTCTTTCAACCACCTCAGCAAGTTCCCTTTGTTGGGTCTTACCTTCCCCTTGTAACATTAATAAAGATTTTTGCTTCCCTTCCCTTTCCACCCATAATGTTTCCACCCTTCCTTGTACTTTCGCCTCCTCCCTCAGGTCCTTAGTTAATGCCCCACGCTCTAACTCTATTCTCTCGCAGAGGTCGGTTTGCTCCTGTAGAAGGTTGGACAATTCTAATTTTTCCCGGAGCATCACTTTTTTCGTCTCCGAATATTGATTTGTTAGTTTTTTTAGGTAATCCTCCCCCGCCTTGAGCTGTTGATCCAGCTTGGCATAGTTTACCTTTAGGGAAGTAATTTTATCCCGGTGGTACTCCCGCTCATCTTTGTATTCCTTCAAGATGAACTCAGCCTCCCGCAGCCTTTCCTGTACTTCCCTGTCTTGTTTTTCCATTTGGGATAACCCTTGCTCCTGCAAACTGATGTTAAGATCCAAATCCAGCAGCATTTTTTCTGCCGACTTTAGCTCCCTTTCAAGGGTGATTAGGATATTTTCATTCCTTTTTATATTCTTTTCCAAAACCTCCCACTCTTTGCCAAGTCTATCCAGTTCCATCTCAGCCTTTTTTTCCCCAACCTGGAATTCTTCGATATCCCGGCGGAGGGTAATTATTGTATTCTCTAGGGAAACCAAAGTACCCTCAAGGGAACGGATTTCCTGTACCAAGGTTTCACAGGAATTTAACCATTCTTCTATTTCTCTCTTTCTACTGAGGAGCTGAATTTGCCCCTTCCCCAGGGTTCCCCCGCTAATAGCCCCCCCTGGAGTGATAAGTTCACCATTTAGGGATACAATTTTTACTTGATAGTTTCCTTTTTGGGCCACCGATCGGGCGCTGGACAGATCCTTCACCACCACAACTTGTCCCAAAAGGAACTCAACCACAGGTTGAAACAACCCTTCGGTGGTTACCAGCTCGCTAGCCAGGCCTAAAACACCCGGTAGGGAGAGAAGTGATCGTCCAAAGTCGGGAAATGTTCTGGGCCGTATTGTATTCAGAGGTAAAAAAGTGGCCCTTCCCGCCCTATTTCTTAAGAGATATTCAATGGCATCCTGGGCAATCTCATCATTTTTGGCCACAAGAAACTGTAGTGTGGAACCCAGAGCT
Source organism: Bacillota bacterium (assembly GCA_012518435.1). Lineage (GTDB taxonomy): Bacteria > Bacillota > DTU030 > DTU030 > DTU030 > JAAYTH01. Next base: position 31,243 of record JAAYSG010000001.1, on the reverse strand, counting down.
ACACTTATGGCCTTTTCCAGATGTTTATCCACCTGAATTAGATCTGCAACAGTTCCATAGATTCCCCGGCTGTGCCCCCTGAGTACGGCCTGGACCCCGCGGTAATAGCCCTCGAAACTGCTCTCCAACTCCCGCAAGAGATTCAAGCGATTCCGGGCCTGATCCAATTGTCCCTGCCTTTGTCTTAATGTTTTACGGACATTTTCCTCCCGGAGCAGTTTTCCCTCCAATTCCGTTGCAAGGGATGCCATCTTTGCCTGGCATTTTTCCAGGTAGTTGCCCCATTTCTCCAACCCCTGCCTAAGATTATCCCTTTCTCCCTCAGAAATAGACAGTTCCCCTCTAACGGTCTCAAGTTGTTGTTGTCTCTGCTCTAGGCTGTTTTTTACAGATTCACGTCTTGTGCTGAGGAGTTGCAATTCATTTTTCATTTGGGATTGCCGTCGTATAAGTTCGAAGGCCTCATCCCTGTCGGCCTCCAACTTTTCCTCCTTCTCCTGCCATTTACCCCGATATTGCTCCATTGCTTTAGTGGCCGCCTCAAGTTCCCCTTGGACCTGCGCCATTTCCCGCTGCAAAAGTTCACCCCGCTGTTGGGTCTCCCTTTCTATTCTTTCCATTTCCGTGACCTTCTCCAGCCAAATCCTTTGCTGTTCTTCCTTTTTTTCCCTTTCCCTTTGGAGGGAAAGCCTGCGTTCTTCCCGGAGGGCAATGCCTTCCCTAAGCCTACCGATGCGAGCCTGGATAATAGCCAACTCCTGGCGTTCTTTGCTCAATGCTTCTTCATTGTAGTGTAAGGCCAACTTTTCCTCTTCGATTTTCGCTTCAATGGTCTGAAGGCTTGTTTCCAGGGCCTGCTTACGGTTGTATTCCTCCCGGAGTTTTGCCAATTCCTTTTCTTTTTGTTTTTGTAAGGAATTAATTTCCCGTAAGGACAAGGCAATTTGGGCAGCCTCCAAGTCCCCACGGCACTGCCGATAGAGTTTTTCCTGTTCAGCCTCTTCTTCCAGTACCGATAGCTGTTGCTTCAATTCCAGCAATAAATCATTGAGGCGCATAATATTCTGCTCCGCTTCCGCTAATTTGCCCAGTACTTCTCCTTTGCGATAGCGGTATTTTAGTATCCCGGCGGCCTCCTCCAACATAAGCCGCCGCTCTTCGGCCCTCATGGTCAGCAAATTTTCTACTTGCCCCTGATTAATAAGGGCGTATGTATCTTTGCCCAACCCCGTGTCTAAAAAGAGCTCCTGGATATCCTTAAGACGGCAACGATTCCGGTTGATTTTAAATTCACTTTCCCCGGAACGGTATACACGGCGAGATACTTCCACTTCGGCATAATCCAGCGGGAGGATGCCACTGGTATTATCCAGAACAAGGGTTACTTGGCAAAAACCCGGGGAACGATGGCCCGAGGGATTAACATGAATTAAATCCTCAATCTTCTCACAGCGTAATGATTTTAAACGCTGTTCACCTAAAGCCCAGCGTATGGCATCGGCTATGTTACTTTTACCACTTCCATTTGGCCCCACCAATGCAGTAATGCCAGGGCCAAATTCTAATTTTGCGCGGCCTGCAAAGGATTTAAAGCCGAATAATTCTAATCGCCGCAGGAGCATTCCACTACCCCCTTATGCTGGCAAAGAATACAAGAAACAATGCTATTTTACCACAAGACAGTAACAGATACCAGCAGGGATGGGTTCTACCATCTTTCCCTGCCGGGCACATCCTGCAAGGTAAATACCGGTTACAAAAAGCCTGCCCAAGGTATTTCCTGGACAGGCCTTTGGAGGAGTCTGATGTTTCTATCTGGGGTCGACAATAAATTTTATAGCAGTCCTTTCCTCACCATCAATTTGGATTTCTACAAAGGCAGGAATAGCAACAAGATCAATGCCGTTGGGTGCTACAAAACCTCTGGCAATGGCAATAGCCTTCACAGCCTGATTCACCGCTCCGGCTCCAACCGCCTGCAGTTCCGCCGACCCATTTTCACGGAGAACGGCGGCCAAGGCACCCGCTACAGATTTTGGGTTCGATTGAGCTGATACTTTTAGTACTTCCACGGTGTCACCCCTCCTTTAGGTGAATGGGTTTAGTTATATCTCATATTAACTATATTCTTCCCATTCCGGAAAATTCCTCCCTTTCCAGAATATATAAACACTTAAGTTGTAATTGGCAAGGCAATAGTGTATTCCATTTCATAAATAATCCCCCCGATATGGGGGGAGTGGATAGCAACCTTTTTTCGCATTTTATTTGCCAAATTGCTTCTGAACAATTGACAGTGCCCTCTTGGCAGCTAATTGTTCCGCATCCTTTTTGGTTTTGCCAATACCCCTGGCAATCTCCTCACCATTAACGTATACTCCTACCCGGAAGGTTTTGTTGTGATCCGGCCCTTCTGCCGCCAAGAGGCTATATGCCATACTAATATTGCGGTACTGTTGGAGAAATTCCTGTAACTGAGTTTTATAGTCCACAAATGGCCTTTGCCCTTGGGCAAGCATCCTCTCTAGAAATTTACCCATAAATTTTTTCGCCATTGCCAGGCCCTGATCTAGATAAATGGCTCCCAGCAATGCCTCAAAAGCATCTGCCAACAAGGCGGGGCGCCTGCGGCCCCCGGATAATTCCTCTCCCTTACCCAAGCGAAGGAATTTGCCCAATTGCAGTATTTGGGCATATTCAGTTAGGGCGGTTTCGCAAACCAAGCCAGCCCGCCGTCTGGTCAATTCACCCTCAGTCAGGTCTGGGTAATATGTAAACAATAGTTCACTCACAACCAATTCTAAAACGGCATCACCTAAAAACTCCAACCTTTCGTTGGATTGGCAGCTCCCCCCTTGCTCATTGGCATAGGAGGAATGGGTCAGGGCTTGTATAGCATAACTGGTGTCAGTGAATTCAATTCCCATTGCGGTTTCCAAAGGTAGAATATCCATCTAGAAGTTCACCCTTAACTAAATTATTCATACTTGGAAATTGCTATAACTGCATTGTGTCCACCAAAACCAAAGGAATTGGAAATGGCGTTGCGAACCTCCCGGGGGCGAAATTGATTGGGAACATAATCAAGATCACAGTCGGGGTCGGGATACTCATAATTGATGGTTGGGTGAATAATATTCTTGCTTACTGCTAGGCAGCTGGCAATTAATTCCACCCCACCGGCGGCACCCAGGAGATGGCCGGTCATGGACTTTGTAGAACTTATGGCCACTTGAGAAGCATGGGCAGCGAATACCTTTTTAATGGCGGCTGTCTCCGATTTGTCATTATAATATGTGGAAGTGCCATGGGCATTAATATAATCTATTTCTTCCGGTTCCAATTCAGCATCGGCTAGGGCTTGCAGCATGGCTTGTGCCGCCCCCTTCCCCTCTGGTTCTGGTGTAGTTATGTGATAGGCATCGGAGGTGGAGCCATAACCTTTTACTTCGGCATAAATTTTACCTCCCCTTCCCAGAGCATGTTCCAATTCCTCAAGGAGTAAAATTCCGGCCCCTTCCGCCATAACAAAGCCATCCCTTTCCTTATCAAAGGGGCGCGAGGCCTTTTCCGGATGGCTATTACGGGTAGACAGGGCCTTCATTTTGCAAAATCCGGCCAGTCCCAGGGGGCTGATGGCGGCCTCGCTTCCTCCCGTCACAACTAGATCCGCCTTTCCCCCCTGGATCATTCTTAGGGCCTGTCCCACAGCATCTGTACCGGATGCACAAGCAGTGGTGACAGTTAAGGAAGGGCCCTGAAATCCTAAAGCAATGGAAACTTGCCCGGAGCCCATATTGGAAATCATCATGGGAATAAAAAGGGGACTGACCTTTGCTAGACCCCCCTTGACCAAAGCCTGGCATTGTTTTTCAAAGGTTTCCAGGCCGCCAATTCCGGCACCTAAAACAACTGCACACCGTTCCTTATTGACCTTACTTAGCTTTAAATTGGCATCCTTGATGGCCAAGCGGCTACCAGCTATGGCAAATTGGGCAAATCTATCCATGCGGCGGATATCCCGGTGCGCAAGGAAATCCCCTGGGTTAAAATCCCCAACTTCACCGGCGATCTGGCTGGCAAAATTATCCACTGGGAATTTTTCAATTCTTTTGATGCCAGATTTCCCTTCCTGCAAACTATGCCAGTATTGCTCCCTTCCAATACCAATTGGCGTAACGGGCCCAAGCCCTGTAATTACCACTTTCCTTTTCATATTTTTCACCCCGAATCAATCCTCAAGACTGCTGGCAATGAATATGCCGTGGAATAATTTTGTATTATAGAAGAAAGTCCCGTAGTTTTAGCTACGGAACTATGCCAAATGTATCATAAATTTGCTCTGAGGTATTCCACCGCATCTCCCACAGTGACAATCTTTTCGGCCTCTGCATCGGGAATTTCCAGGTCATATTCCTCTTCCAAGGCCATTACCAGTTCCACGATGTCCAAGGAATCGGCATCAAGATCATCAATAAAGGAACTTTCTGGCTTAATTTCCTCCCTATTTATGCCTAGCTGATCGGCAACAATATCCTTTACTTTTGCTAAATAATCCACCTTTTCACCCCCTTTCACTGTGCAATAAGGATTTTATCGCGGTCCTGAACCTAGGTGGGAATGGTTATATTTCGAATGGATTATCCCAATATACCCTTCCCTATTCCTAGAATAATATATTGCCAAGTCCGTGTTTATACATTTAAATAGCCAGTCCCCCGTCAACCCTAATTACTTCCCCTGTTATGTAGTTAGCGGCCGGTGAAGCCAAAAAGGCGGTTACGGAGGCAACATCAGCGGGTTTGCCCGGACGCCCCAAAGGAATGCGCCCTTTATAATCTTCCTGGACCTTTACCGCCAAGGTGGCGGTCATTTCGGTAGCAATGAACCCCGGTGCCACAGCATTTACCGTTATGTTCCGTGAGGCCACCTCTTTGGCTAGAGACTTGGTAAAGCCAATAATACCCGCCTTGGCGGCAGCATAATTTGCCTGGGCTACATTGCCTGTCAAGCCCACCACGGAAGATATATTAATAATGCGCCCTTTCTTTTGTTTCAGCATGTGACCCAGGCAGGCCTGGGTACAATTAAAAACCCCCTTAAGGTTAATGTCCAGGACCTGATCCCACTCCTCCTCCTTCATCCGCAGCAAAAAGTTATCCCTGGTGATACCAGCATTATTGACCAGGATATCCAAGGAACCAAACTCCCGTTGGGCGGCTCTGGCCAAGTCAACCGCCTCCCGGGGATTTGCCACGTCAGCTTGGTAAGCAACCGCCCTCCCCCCCTCACCTACAATTTCGGCTACCACCTCTTCAGCCCCCCGCTGGTATTTTGCATAATTTATTACCAAGCGGGCGCCCTGGCGGGCTAATTTTAGGGCAATGGCGCGGCCAATGCCCCTGGAAGCACCGGTAACTATGGCAACCTGATTAGTTAATGCCATTTTAAACAACCTCCTCCAAATAATCAAGGGTCTTGGCCAAAGAAAGGGAATTGTAGATATTAAGGGTAGTTGCTTGGGGAATGGTCCTGCGGACAAAGCCAGCCAAGGTTTTTCCCGGGCCAATTTCAATGTAGATATTTATCCCATCTTGAGCAAGTTTGCGCAGGGTTTCTTCCCATAGCACGGGTTTACTCACCTGTTTTACCAGTGCTTCCTTTATATCCTCCTTCATGGTTAAATAATTTGCACTCACATTGGCCACCACAGGCAAATTTGCATCGCTAATATCTACTGCCATCAATTCCCGAGCCATTTTCTTGGCCGCCGGAATCAGGAGACGAGAATGAAAGGGAGCACTCACAGGCAGCTTTATCACCCGCTTGGCCCCTGCAGCCTGGGCAAATTCACCGGCCTTTTCAACGGCATCTTTCTCACCGGTTAAAACCACCTGCCCGGGGCAATTAAAGTTTGCCGGCTCTACTACCCCATAAATTTGAGCCGCCTGACAGACCATCTGCACATCATTCCTTGTTAGACCAATAATTGCGGCCATTGCACCCTTGCCCGGTGGCACTACTTCCTGCATGAATTCTCCACGCTTTCGGACAAGGGCCACCGCCGTCCCAGGAGAAAAGGAACCCGCCGCCACAAGTGCGGAATACTCCCCCAAACTGAGGCCGGCAACGGCTGTGGTAGGTACTTGCGTGCGCCCCTGGAAAACGGCCAGGCAAGCCAAGCTAACGGCAACGATAGCAGGTTGGGTGTTGATGGTCAGCATCAATTCTTCTTCTGGCCCCTCGAAACAGAGGCGTCCCAAGGAAAAACCCAGGGCATCATCTGCCTCCTCAAATATAGCCCTTGCCTCTGGATACTGCTCCGCCAGCTCCTTTCCCATACCCACATATTGGGCACCTTGACCGGGAAAAAGGAGGGCAACCTTGGCCATTTCCTATACCCCCTTCATGCCGGAAAAAACCCTTTGGGCTTCCGTGACCATTTCCTTTATAATTTCAGCCGCCGACATCTCTTTTTTTACAAGCCCCGCTATCTGACCGGCCATGACAGATCCATTCTCCACATCCCCTTCCCGTGCCGCCTTCCTTAGCCTTCCAATTCCCAAGGCTTCCAACTCCTCCTTGGGAAGGCCGGAGGCCTCCAATTGTTTGAATTTCCGGCTAAAATGGTTTTTTAGGACTCTAACCGGGTGTCCCGTACTGGCACCGGTGACAACAGTATCCCTATCCCGGGCATGGAGAATCATATTTTTGAAGTTGGGGTGTACTGTACATTCCCGGGCACAGACAAAACGGGTACCCACCTGTACACCTTGGGCTCCCAGGGATAGGGCAGCGGCCATACCGCGGCCATCGGCAATTCCACCGGCGGCAATGACAGGTACATCTACGGCATCGACAATTTGGGGCACCAGAGCCATGGTAGTCAATTCACCAATGTGGCCACCGGCCTCCATGCCTTCAGCTATTACCGCATCAACCCCCAGACGGGTTAAACGCTTTGCCAGGGCAACGGAAGGAACAACGGGAATAACCTTGCTTCCAATGGCCTGCAATCTAGGGATATGTTTTCCCGGATTACCGGCCCCAGTGGCAATTACCGGTACCCTTGCCTTGATTACCGTTTCAATTATCTCCTCCACATAGGGGGATAGATAATATACATTAACACCAAAGGGTCGATCCGTATAAGCCTTGGCCTTGTTAATTTCTTCTGCCAACAATTCCGGGGGCATATTGCCGGCGCCAATAATACCCAATCCCCCGGCATTGGATACGGCAGCAGCCAGCTCAGCCGTTGCAATCCAGGCCATTCCCCCTTGCAGGATGGGATACTCTATTCCCAGCAATTCACAGAGTTGTGTGCGCATTTTACTTCCCCCAATTCCCTTTTTAGGTTCCCCACCTTATTACCGTTGCCCCCCAGGTTAACCCAGCCCCGAAGGCAACCAAAACAAGTATATGGCCATCCTTGACACGGCCACCAACAACCGCCTCTTCCAAGGCCACAGGAATGGATGCCGCGGACATATTACCACATCTATCCACATTAACAACTACTTGTTCCGGGGGCAATTCAAGGCGTTTGGCAACTGCCTTAATAATCCTATGATTAGCCTGATGGGGAATAAGAAAATCAATATCCCTTTGGGAAAGGTGGGAACGCTGTATAGCTTCTAGGGCGGCTTCCCCCATAATCCGAACAGCAAATTTGTATACTTCGGACCCCAGCATTTCTATATAGTGTAGTCCCCCCTGTAAGGTGTCGACACTGGTGGGCCTCCGGGAACCTCCCCCCCGGATTTGCAGCAATTCCCCTCCCTTACCGTCAGCGCCCAAATAATGGGATAATATACCCTTCCCCTTGGAAACCGGGCGCAAAACACAAGCTCCTGCCCCATCACCGAAAAGAACACAGGTATTCCGATCCGACCAGTTGGTAATCTTGGAGAGGGTCTCCGCCCCGATGACCAGGGCTGTATCATAAATACCGGAGGAAATAAATTGCTCTGCTATGGCCAGGCCATATAAAAAACCACTGCAGGCTGCCTCCAGATCAAAGGCAGCGGCACTCTCCGCTCCCAAGGCAGCCTGAACGATACAGGCTGTACTGGGAAAGGCCATATCCGGTGTAGCGGTGGCAATTATGATTAAATCCACCTCATTTGCCTTAACACCTGCCCGTCTTAGGGCCTGGCGGCCTGCAGATAGGGCTAGATCCGAAGTGGCAGTTTCCGGGCCGGCAATATGTCTTTCCCTTATCCCTGTTCTGGTGACAATCCATTCTGTTGTGGTATCCACCATTTTTTCCAGATCCCTGTTAGTAATAATCTTTTCCGGCAAGGCACTACCCACTCCCACAATGCCAACATTGCGCCCGTGGCCCAGCATTTTTATTCCCCCCCGATTTCCCGGATGTTTTCCGCGATTTTGGCCACAATATTTCCCTTGATGGCCCCAGCGGCGGCCCCGATGGCATTTTCAATTGCCCTAGCATTGGAGCTGCCGTGGCATATTATACAGATTCCCTTGACACCCAAAAGGGGGGCACCACCATATTCTTGGTAGTCCAAACTACGCCTGAATCTCCGGAAGGCAGGCAATGCCAAGGATGCCCCCAAACGGTTGCGTAAACCCATTTTTAATTCTCCCTTGAGCCTTACTGTAAAGGCCTGGGCCAAACCTTCTATGAGTTTTAGAACGATATTTCCAACAAATCCATCACAGACCACAACATCTACGGCTCCGGCGGCAATTTCCCGCCCCTCCACATTACCGTGAAAATTCAAGGGTAGTTTTTCTAGGATTGTATAGGCCTTACGGCTTAACTCATTGCCCTTTTTGGGCTCACTGGCAATATTAAGGAGACCAACCTTTGGGTTAGCAATTCCCCACACATCTTCCAAGTAGATGGCTCCCATTTGGGCAAATTGAGATAAATAAAGGGGGCTGGCATCAGCATTGGCGCCAGCATCTATCAATAAAGACATGCCCCGGGTTGTGGGCAGGGGTGAGGCAATGGCTGGCCGCTTAATTCCCTTAATTCGGCCCAATTGAAAGAGGGCTGCACCCATGGTTGCGCCTGTGTTTCCCGCCGATACAAAGGCCTGGGCCCTTCCTTCCTTGACCAGGCGGGCGGCTAGAAGTACAGATGCCTCCTTTTTTTGTCGCAGTGCCCGGGCTGGAGATTCGTTCATTCCTATCACATCTGTGGCCGGGACAATTTCAATTCTTCCTTTTACTGTATTCCCAAAGGGGGCCAGCTCTTTCTCTATTTTTTCCGGTATACCCACCAGCAATAACTCAACTTCCCCTTGCTTTAGGGCTGCAACCGCCCCCCGCACAATTTCCCCGGGGGCCTTGTCACCCCCCATGGCATCCACAGCTATCCTCATGGCACTATCCTCCTCACTTGGTTAAGGAAACCAAGATTAATTTGGCGCGGAATACCTCCCTCTTTTGGTTTCTTGTCCTTACCCAAATAAAATATTTGTTCCCACGTTTTCTTGTCACTTCTGCCTGGGCAACCAACGTATCCCCCACATACACGGGGTGCTTATATTTAATATTGGCGACACCAGTTAGGGCGACCTCAGCATCAACCAAAGCAATGGCCAGTGATTCTGCTTGGGCATAGATGTAATGGCCCCGAACAACCTGGCTTTTTTCAAAAACCATGTCAGGTCTTGTTTCCAAAAGGGAAAGAGCCCGTTTGCCCAGTTCCAATTCATAAAGTTCCCCGACAATTTCCCCACCCTTTAAGGTTTTAAGCTCGCGGTAAGCCCTTTCCGCCATTTTGAGGGAGCGCTTTCGCATCTCCGGAATTCCCAATTCCAGGCGGTCCAGGCGAATGGTCTGTATGCTAACCCCAAGCCTTAGGGCGGCATCCTCATCCGTTAGGAAGGGATTATCCTTTAGGAGGGTAACCAATTTTTGTTGCCTTTGCCACTTACGCCTTGATCTTGGAGGCATATTAGCACCTTCTCTTAATACCAGGTAATAGAAGTATACTACAAATTCAAACTTGGTGCAACGAAGGGAAGGAGGATTTTTTGCCAAAAAAAAGGAAAATCCCCCATTGGTGAGGAATTTTCCTTGTTTTATCCCTTTTAAGAGCCGCTAATAGGGTTAATCTTCCTGGGCCACAACTTGATAATCTTTATAATAACCGCAGTTGGGACATACCCTATGGCTGAGTTTTGGTTCATGGCAACGGGGGCATTCAATCAAACCGGGTAAGGTTAATTTCCGCTTCCAATGGGCACGACGCCTGTCCCGCCTGGCCCTAGTCATTCTCTTCTTTGGCACAGCCATTGCTAGACACCCCTTTCCTTACAGTAATATATAATTAATTATTTATCCCGATTCTTTTCCAACAGTTTGCCCAAAACTGCCAACCGTGGATCTCCCACGGGTTTTCGACAATGGCATACAGTCTCATTTAGGTCTTGCCCACAATAGGGACACAAACCCCGGCAGTTTTCCTGGCAAAGGGCCTTCATGGGTAGTGCTGCTAGTAGATTATCCCTAATAACGGTGGTAAAGTCAATGATATCGCCGGAAAAGGGTATTATTCCATACTCTTCATCCATTTCCATTCCAGCGCCTGCCCCTTCTTGGCGAAATGTCTCATCAAGGGACACATTAAGATTTAGTGTGAACTCCCTGAGACAACGGCTGCAGTTTAGCAATACCTGTGCCTGGAGGGTCCCTTTAACAACTATGACAGTACCAGTGTTGCTCAAATTAAGCCTTACTGTTAGCGGTGAAGTGAGGGTTGCCTCTGGGGCAATATCCTTTTTTAGGCTTGGTGGAGAGCCTTCAAGTCTAATGTCCATTTGAGCCCCGGGATTTCTTTTTAATTGGGCGACATTTACCTTCACAAGGGCCACCCCCTTATATGGACAACTCCCATTGTAATTAGTTTAGTTACCCTTGTCAAGATTGGGGATTACAGCGCCTGGACAAGCCTTAGGGTATCCTGGGCTATCATCAATTCTTCATTGGTTGGTATAACGTAAATCCTAGTGGCGGCACCATCACGGCTGATCTCCGCTTCTTGTCCTCTAACCTGGTTTTTTTCCGGATCCAACTCAGCACCCAAAAATTCTAACCCTTGGCAGATCATTTCCCTTATGGCTATGCCATTTTCGCCGATGCCAGCAGTAAATACAATGGCATCTAAACCACCCATGGCAGCCGCATAAGCACCGATAAATTTACGATTCATATAGGCGAAAACCTTTAGGGCCAGTTGGGCCCTTTTATTGCCATTTTCAGCAGCCTCTTCAATATCGCGCATATCACTGCCCACTCCGGAGATACCCAATAGGCCGCTTTCCTTATAGAGAATATTGTTTAATTCCTGGGCATTTAGGCCTTCCTTGTCCATTAAAAAGGGAATTATGGCGGGATCTATATCCCCACAGCGAGTCCCCATGATGGGCCCGGCAATGGTCCCAAAGCCCAGGCTTGTATCAACAGATACTCCGTTCTTTACAGCCGCCAGGCTACATCCATTTCCCAGATGGCAGGTGACAATTTTTAGTCCATTATTGGGTTGCCCCATTAGTTGGGCACAACGCTGGGCAACATACTTATGGGATGTACCGTGAAAACCATAGCGGCGTATGCCATACTTTTCGTAGTAACGATAGGGCAATCCATATATATAGGCTTCCTCCGGAACTGATTGGTGAAAGGCTGTATCGAAAACCGCTACTTGGGGAACATTTGGCATGAGTTCAGTACAAGCTTCAACACCCACAATATTGGCAGGATTGTGTAGGGGTGCAAGTTCAGAACACTCATGTAGTGTTGCCATTATTTCATCGTTTATGACAAAGGAATCGGCAAATTTTTCCGCGCCATGGACAATTCTGTGGCCAACGGCATTTATTTCGTCCATGGTGGCAATGACACCATGTTTGTCATCCAAAAGGGCATCCACAACCATCTGTATACCAACTCTGTGGTCCGGGACCTCTCCGGTTATTTCGACCTTTGTATTACTGTCTCCATTGGGAGTATGGGTGAGATGAGAGCCATTTATACCGATCCTTTCCAACAATCCCTGGGCCATGACAGTATTTTGTGTCATATCGAAGAGCTGGTATTTGATGGATGAGCTACCGCAATTCAAAACCAAAACCTTCATTGAAGTTACCTCCCTTTGTTGACTAAGCCTGAGCTTGAACGGCTGTAATTGCAATTACGTTCACAATATCATCCACGGAACATCCCCGAGAAAGATCATTCACCGGTTTTGCCATCCCCTGGGTAACCGGTCCCACCGCCTTGGCCTTGGCTAATCTTTCCACCAACTTGTAGCCAATATTGCCAGACTGCAGTTCTGGGAAGACCAAAACATTGGCCTGTCCTGCAATTGCACTATCTGGGGCCTTTTGCTGGCCAATGGCTGGAACAATTGCAGAGTCCAACTGCAGTTCCCCATCAACTAGAAGGTCGGGGGCCTTTTCCCTTACTAGATTAGTTGCTTCCACCACTTTTTGGGCATGGGGATGTTGGGCGCTACCCTTGGTGGAAAAGGAAAGCATGGCCACCTTGGGCTCCACCCCGACCAGGGATTTTGCCGTCTGGGCCGTGGCTATGGCAATTTCAGCCAATTGTTCCGCAGTGGGATCTGGATTTAGGGCACAATCGGCAAAAACAAACATGCCATTATGCCCCCAGGTGCAATCGGGAACAATCATGATAAAGGAACTGGAGACAACGGAGATGTTGGGGGCAGTTCTTATTATTTGTAATGCTGGCCGAAAAACATCAGGCGTGGTATGGACAGAGCCCGCCACAAATCCATCGGCATCTCCCTCTTTAACCATCAGGGCAGCATAATACATGGGGTTAGAGGTTAATTCACGGGCTTTTTCCTGGGAGAGTCCCTTATGACGCCGAAGGTCGTAGAGTAGCTTGCTATAGTCATCAAACTTTGGCGACCCTGACGGTTCTACAATCTTGGCGTTACTAATATCAATATCCAAACCTTGTGCCGTGGAAAGGATGTCTGTGGGATTGCCCAAAAGAATAAGATCTGCGAGGCCCTCTGCCGCAACAATGGGTACCGCCCTTATCATTCTTTCTTCTGTTGCCTCTGGCAAAACAATGGTCTTTTTACATTCCCGCGCCTTGTTTTTAATTTGTGCCAATAGATCCATTTCCATAAAACCCCCTTGGTAAAATTAATGTATAGAAGGCCCTTAACCTTTTTTCCAAGCCCCTTTCGGCGCTACGGGATGTGCATGATGTATTTCTCCCCCTTTAGTTAAATAAAATATACCTGCTAGGTAAACATTCCTTTTTTCCTTCGACAAAGGAATGAAATATCCTGCTTTGTTTGTTAAGAAATGGACAAATCGGGAGCAGGAAGAAAGACCCCGCTAAAGAAAGTAAGTAGGGGGGGTGATCCAGTTGCAGGTGGCGGGGGTAATCGCCGAATACAATCCCTTTCACAAGGGGCATGGGTACCATTTAAAAATAACGCGTCGTTTAACAGGGGCAGATTGTATAATTAGTGTTCTAAGTGGCAATTTTACCCAACGGGGTGAACCTGCAATAGCAAATAAATGGGCCCGAACCAGGATGGCCCTAGCAGAAGGAGTTGATATTGTATTAGAGTTGCCGGTGGTCTATGCTACCCAGCATGCCCAGGGGTTTGCCAGCGGTGCAGTACAACTATTGGCCGCCACCGGGGTGGTTGATTATCTTGTATTTGGTAGTGAGCACGGAAAAATTTCGGAGTTAGAAGGTCTAGCTCATTTTTTACTTGGGGAAGGGCGGGATTACCAAAGGAAGTTAAGAACCTATTTAAATTCTGGGTTACCCTTTCCCGCCGCCCGGGCCAATAGCCTTATGGACATTCAGCGGCGGGGAGGAATCCCCGGCTTAGAACACCTTTCAAGCCAGCAGGTGTATTCCCTTCTTCGCCACCCCAATAATATTTTGGCCTTGGAATACCTACAGGCCCTCCTGCGGTCTCAAAGTAATATTCGGCCTATAACCATTCCCCGTTTGGGGGCTGGATACCACGAAGAAAACATAGGTAAAACTATGCTTGCCAGTGCCAGAGCCATTAGGTCCGCCTTACAGGCTCATGATTGGCGGGTGAAATTACCCCGAGTCATGCCGCAAAAACCCTGGGGGATTTTGCAAGGGGAAATAGATGCTGGCCGGGCCCCCATCTTTCTCAATTCCTACCAAGCCCAAATTATTAACCTTATCCGGCGGACCCCTTCTTCGGCTTTGGGGCAAATTGCCGGCATTAGGGAGGGTTTGGAAAACCGCCTGAAGCGTGCAGCTAATTCCTGTGGTACCATTGAATGCTTATTGGCAAAGGTGAAAACCAAACGGTACACCCAAGCCCACCTGCAAAGGTTGCTTATACATTTGTTGTTAAATATGACAAGGGAGGATGCCAAGGACTTCTCGCCCCAAAGCAAACCTTGCTACCTACGCCCATTGGGCTTCTCCCCCCATGGTAGACAGTTACTTCCCGCCATCAAAAAAAAGGCCTCCCTGCCCTTGGTGACAAGACCTGCCCGCCATCTTGGGGCCCTTATATGCAATTCAAAACGGGCCGCCCGGATGTGGGAATTGGAAACCTTAGCCACCGACCTCTATGTCCTGGCATATCCCAGCCACGGTGAGAGGAAGGGAGGTCAAGATTATACCCACCCCATGGTTATAATTGAGTAGTTTCCAGGGGGCTGGGCAAGATTTGCTTCCTAGGCCTTAAGAAGGGCTCTTATCTGGGGGAGGGCCCGGCGGGCAGCAGCAGCCCCTTCCCCAATACACTTGTCCGCTCCATCCAACCGGGCAGGGCTGAAGGTGGCCACATCGGGTTCGATGAGGACATCTGCCAGCTGACTTTGGCAGGATGAAGCCTGAAGCTGCATGATGTCAAATGATTGGAGAATTATATCTGCCATGTTATTTAAACGTTGTTGAGTAAAGGGCGGAAGGACAATATTGACACCGATGACCTTTTCCGCCCCCATTTTACGCACTGTATCTATAGGCACCCTGTTGACTAGGTTACCGTCTACCAATATTTGCTCTTCCTTAATAATGGGTGTAAATATTCCGGGTATGCTTATACTGGCTCTCACCGCCTCAACAACACAACCCTTTTGCAAAACAACTTCCCTTCCCCTCTGGAGATCGGTTGCTATGACGGCCAAGGGAGTATGAAGTTGGGCAAAGGTAATGTCTCCCAAAAACAGGTGCAAAAGCTCTGTTATTTTTTTCCCCTGGATAAGCCCCCTCCTTGATAAAGCCGGATCAACCAGATGCCGTAGGCGAAGATGCTTAGTAATGGCAATTAACATTTCTATATCCTTCTTCGCGGCAAATAAGGCTCCAATAACGGCACCAATGCTTGTGCCGGCAATAAAGCTGATGGGGATGTTTTCTTCCTCAAGAACCTGTAGTATCCCCAGATGACATAAGCCCCGCAGTGCGCCGGCACCCAGCGCCAGACCAATTTTTGTTTCGCCCAAGCTCATTTTTCTTTCCCCCCGCCATGTTGGGGTGCCCTACCGCGGTATTTAGCAAATTGACAGGGCCCCCGAAACAACAAATAGTGGGTCAAGATCCCGCCCAATGAGCGGGATATAATTTACAGCTTCTGGCCTCCTTTGGAGGGTACGGGCCGGTATTGTGCGGATTTGACCCCATCTGCTGGCATAATAATAATCTCGGGGCAATATAATCTTTATGAAATGTAATTGGCAGATGGCAAATTATCGCCCGGGTTACGGACCCGGTAGGAGGGTTCTTGGTGTGGGGAAAAAAACAGGCCGCCTGAAAAAATATTTTGTGGTCTATATTATGGCCCTGGGGGCTGTGGTTTTGACAGTGTGTATGGTCAAATACCCGGATATTTCCTTTGAGGCCGCCGCCCAGGGATTACAGGTCTGGTTTGAGATTGTATTTCCCGCCCTTCTGCCCTTTTTTATAGCCGGGCAGGTGCTTATGGGTTTGGGGGTGGTTCATTTTCTTGGTGTCTTATTGGAACCCTTCATGCGCCCTGTTTTCAACATCCCCGGGGCTGGGGCCTTTGTCATGGCCATGGGGTTAGCCTCTGGCTATCCCATCGGGGCGGTATTGACGGCAGAACTAAGGCGTAAGGAGATGATAACCAGGGTTGAGGCTGAAAGGCTCATGAGCTTTACCAATACAGCTGACCCCCTATTTATGTTTGGTGCCGTAGCGGTGGGTATGTTTGGAATAGTCCAGGTGGGAATAACTATTTCCCTTGCCCACTATATCTCAACCATTATGGTAGGACTGGTTTTGCGTTTTTATGGCCTGCGGGAAGATAGCCCTTTGGCCAACACCACTGGGAGTAAGAAAAAGGGTAATATCTTGTCCCGGGCCCTTAAGGCTCTTTATGAAGCCAGGCAAAATGATGGAAGGGCCTTTGGCCGGTTAATGGGGGACGCAATCCGCGAATCGGTCAATACCCTGCTCCTGGTTGGTGGCTTTATTATCCTTTTTTCCGTGGTTATCAAGGTTGCCACCCTCATTGGCCTGACCACGGCCCTAGGCCTTTTTTTTGCCAAACTCTTGCACCCCTTTGGTTTTCACCCCAGCCTTGCCGATGCCTGCATAAGTGGTCTCTTTGAAATAACCATCGGTTCTCACCTGGCGGGTTCTGCTGTTAGTATTACTGGCCAAGGGCTTGCACCTTTAATACAGCGGGTCGCCATTGCCAGTGGAATAATAGCCTGGAGTGGTTTTTCCGTCCACTGCCAAGTAGCAGCCATTATAGTAGATACAGATATCCGCATGGGGGCCTTCATAGCCGCCCGCATCCTGCATGCAGTACTGGCAACCGCCGTGGCTCTGGTTCTTTTTCAGTATGGTGCCCCGGTTTTAAGTAAAATAGCTATTCCCGTCTTTCTGCAAACTACTCCCCAGTCCCCATGGCCGCACTGCCTTTCCCGCTTCCGTTATTTTGGCATTCGGATGGGAGTCTGCCTTTTGGTTCCCTCACTGGTCGCAATAATACATTCACACTGGGCCAGGGTTCGCATTATCTGGTTGAACAGGGTTAAGCGTTAACATATTGTACAATTTTACCAGGATTATACCCCTATTCATCTTTTTTTAGTTCCGCCCTGCCCCGTTGTATTGATTCCGTTACACTGGCCAGAAGGTCCTCCAGCTTTGTCAATACCGATTCCGCATAGGAATGGGAGCCCAGCATAATTTCCTGGGCTTCTGTTTTGGCTTTTTGGATAATGGATTGTGCATGTTGACGGGCCTGTTTGGTAATTTCATCCTCGTCAATCAACTTTGTTGTATATTCCTTTCCCTGTTCCACTATTTCCCGGGCTTCCTTTTCAGCATCTGTAAGAATACGTTTTCTTTCCTTCATAACCCATCTTGCTTGCCTCAATTCATCGGGTAATGAATTACGGATACGTTCAATTATTTCGATGAGTTCATCCTCACTTACAATTATCTTTCCCGTCAGAGGAATACGTCCTGCGGCCGCGATGAGGTCCTCCAAATCAGCAAAAAGTTCAGGGATCCCCATGCTGTCCCCTCCTTCCCAAAACCCTCTACCCCACACCAAATTTTGACTTTAGTGCTTTTTCCACATTTTCCGGTACTAAACCATTGATGCAGCCACCATAACCGGCAACTTCTTTAATAATGCTGGAACTTAGATAGATGTATTTATTGTTTGTCATCATAAATACTGTTTCAACCGTTGGTGCAAGCTTTTTTATGGTCAAAGCCATTTGCAGTTCATAATCAAAGTCAGTCACTGCCCGTAGACCCCGCACAATTATTCTTGCTCCCCTAGTCCGTACATAATCACTTAGTAAACCATGAAAAGAATCAACCTCTACATTTTCAATATCCCTGGTGGCGTCCCTCAGAAGAATAACACGTTCAGCGGTGGAAAAGAGATTGTTTTTTTCCGCATGCTTGCCAACGGCAATTACAAGGTGATCAAATATTGTGCTGGCTCTTTTGATTATATCAATGTGACCATTTGTTACTGGATCAAAGCTGCCTGGGTAGACCGCAATTAGCACCACAAGCCCTCCTCATATTAGGTATTATTTTCCTTGCCATAAAAGGAAAGTACAGTGTCTCCATAGTGTCGCCTTTGTCCCAATTGCAGTGTCAGGATCTTGGCCGGCAATTCATCCCGCGGTGAATGCTCCACCACAACCGTTCCCGCGGGTAAAAGCAAGCCACTTTCTGCCAAATTCTCCAGGGTAAATCGGGTTATTTCCTTACCATAGGGGGGGTCTAGAAAAACCAAATTAAATAATAAGCCCTTGCTTTTTAAAAGATTAAGTGACTGGGGGCGGTGGATATTTAGTCTGTAAACTGTAGCCCGGGGCGATAGGCCCGTCAGGGCCAGGTTGGCGTGAATTAGCTTAATGCTCTCCCGGTACCAATCAATAAACACGGCCTTGGCGGCACCCCTGCTCAAGGCCTCGATGCCCAGGGCCCCTGTCCCCGCAAAAAGATCCAGGACGACCGCCCCTTTTATTTTTGGAGCAATAATATTAAAAAGGGCTTCCTTTACCCTATCTGCGGTGGGTCTGATTTTATTTCCCCGGGGTTTTTTCAGAACATACCCCCGGGCCCTACCAGCTATAACTCGCATACCAACCTCACCTTTAAAGCATACCTAGCGGGATTGATTTTATCATAATTCCCCGGGAAAGGCGAGAAGAGGAGGATTTTATTTGGTGTAAAATACCATTGATATATTGGTATATATCTGAATTAATTGCCAATAATATGGACAGAACCAAGGGAAAGTGGTGTGGGGATTGGCTGGTTCCAAACCCTCCCCCATAAGCTCTTCCTCCGGTTTCTCCTCTCCCAATGGCGGCCAGAATTCCGGGCCGCCATAAACCTTCTTTTACAAGGTGCATCCTCGCTTCATGGCAATTATTTCCCCTCCGGGGTATTATTTCAAACGGTGCCCATAAAGAAGTAACTAGACTAAAAAAGGGGGTAGTTAGTGCATGTCAGGGCATTTTTCCCACAAGGTTGCCTCCAACATCAGGACAGACTTGGCGGTGGAGGCCAGGCAGTTTCTAACTCAACAGGGCTTTACCGTTCCGGGAGTAACGGTAAAGGAAGACAAGGGAGAGTATGCCAGTGTATCTTGGGTGGAAATAACTTCCCCAGAAGGGGCCCAAGCCATGGGGAAACCCCCGGGAAATTATATTACCATTGAATCCCAATATTTGCGCCAAACAAACCGTATCATCCAGGAGGAAATTAGTCAAATCTTGGCTAATAAGCTAAAAGAATTGGCTAACTTAGGAGAAAATGCAGCTGTTCTAGTTATAGGCCTAGGCAACTGGCATGCAACTCCCGATGCCTTGGGCCCCCGGGTTATAGATAAGCTGATGGTCACCAGGCACATTGCCCAGTATGCACCGGAGGAACTTGGAGAAGGCCTACGGGTAGTCAGCGCCCTGGCACCGGGAGTATTGGGCATAACAGGTATTGAAACCGGTGAAATAGTCAAGGGAATTATTCAAAATGTCGCTCCCGATCTGGTAATAGTCATTGATTCCCTGGCTGCCCGTAATGTTGAGAGGGTTTGCACTACCATCCAGTTGGCGGATAATGGTATTCACCCGGGCTCCGGGGTAGGCAATAAAAGACTGGCACTTACCAAGGAAACAATGGGTGTTCCCATTATTGCCATTGGGGTTCCCACTGTAGTCCATGCCTCCAACATAGCCTACGATGTTATTGAAACATTATTGGGACAAATGAAGGGGGAGATAGATTTGGGGCTTATCGGCAAGCTGGGGACCGCCGACAAACGCCAAACCATAAAGGCTGTCCTTGGTCCTGAACTAGGGGATCTTCATGTTACCCCTAAGGAAATAGATTTTTTAATACTTAACCTCTCCCAAATCCTATCCGGAGCCCTCAACATTGCCCTTCATCCCGCGGTGAAGGAGGAAGATGTCTACCGGTATCTACAATAAACTAAAAATTAATCTCCCCATAGGGTTTATGCCTGCCTGTCCTGCCAGTTGGGACCAAATAATTCCTCCAGGGATTTTCTTAAACCATTATGTGCCGGATCCGTCAGGTTTGGATCCCGGTTTAGAATGGCGGAGGCCTCCCGTCGGGCCTCTAACAAAAGTGCCATATCATCCTTTAAGTTGGCGATCTTCAGTTCTGCTAGTCCGCTTTGCCGGGTCCCAAGTAACTGGCCCGGCCCCCGCAAATTCAAATCCGTTTCCGCCAGATGAAAGCCATCGCTCGTTGCCGTCATGGCCTTGAGGCGCTGAATCCCCTCTTGGCTTGTGGGGGAGCCCAGAAGAAAACAGTATGAATCATGTGTCCCCCGCCCTACCCTCCCCCTCAGTTGATGTAGTTGGGCCAGGCCAAATCTTTCCGCATTTTCTATAACGATTAGGGTGGCATTTGCCACATCTATACCCACTTCAATGACAGTGGTTGTTACGAGGATATCTATATCTCCATCCCGAAATTTCCCCATAACTTCTTCCTTCTCTTCCAATCTCAACCTGCCATGTATGAGGCCTAACCTAAAGTCGGGAAATACCTTTTCTTGCAGGTCGGCCTTTAGTTCGGTTGCAGCCCTGACCTTCAGTTTATCTGATTCCTCAATTAGGGGACAGACAATATAGGCTTGTCTACCCTCCATCACCCTTTGGCGTAAAAAATCATAGACCTTGTGACGGGCATTTTCCCCCACCCAATATGTTTTGATGGGCTGTCGACCCGGTGGAAGTTCGTCTAAAACCGTAATATTTTGTTCCGAGTAGAACACCAAGGCCAGTGTCCGGGGAATAGGTGTAGCCGTCATAGTTAGAAGGTCACAACTGTGTCCCTTTTTTAAAAGGTGGGAACGCTGGGAAACCCCAAAGCGGTGTTGTTCATCAATGACCACCAGACCCAAATTAGCAAAATCAACACCTTCCTGGATGAGGGCGTGGGTACCGACTATTACCTGGGCTTTTCCGCATTTGATGTCTTCCTCCGTTTCCTCCCTCACCTTACCGCTAATGGAACCAGATAAAAGGGCCACATTTATCCTTAGGGGGGCAAGTAGCTGGCGGAGGTTTAGATAATGCTGCTCGGCCAGAATTTCCGTAGGCACCATAAGTACACCTTGATGGCCACTTTCAACGGATTTAACCAGGGCGAAGGCGGCAATTATAGTTTTACCCGACCCCACATCCCCCTGCAGAAGCCTATTCATTGGCTGAGTTCCTTCCATATCCCGGGTCAACTCGGCAATAGCGCGTTTCTGAGCCCCGGTTAGCTGGAAGGGTAAATTAGTTAGGAATTTCCCTACTAGCTCTCCATGGGCTTGATGGACAATGCCGCTGACGTCCTTAGAAGGCTGCAATATTCCTAGCTGTAATAAAAAAAGCTCCTCAAAGGCAAGGGTGCGCCGGGCTTTGCGCAGGCTTTCCCAGTCGGTGGGAAAGTGAATTTCCTTAATGGCGGCGGCCCGGGAAAGTAATTGTTGGCCCTTTCGAATGGGTGGGGGTATAATTTCCCGTATCATGTTACCACAGGTTTCCATGGCCCTATATACGGTAGAACGCAGCAACCGGGGGGAGAGACCTCTGCAAACGGGGTAAATGGGTACAATGCGTCCCCAATGAAGGCCACTATCAAGGCTAGCCATTTCTATTTCCGGATTATTCATCTGCAATTGACCAAGACGCATTTCCACCTTGCCAGTTGCAATTATTTCCCGACCTCGGCCCAGCTGCGCCTTACGGAAGGGTTGGTTGAAAAATACTAGCCCAATTCTAGCCTTTTCAGTTTGCAGAAAGAATTTCGTGATTGTCATACCCGGACGTGGGCGCCTTTCTTCCCAACCAGTCAACCAGCCCCGGACCGTTGCCTTAGTGCCGGGGCTGGGGCTGTTTATCCCCTCCTGTACACTTCTATCTTCCCATCGCCAAGGAAAATAAAATAGTAAATCACCGATGGTATTAATCCCCAACTGTTGGAAAAGTTGGCTGCGTCGCCGACCTATTCCGGCTAGTCTTTCTAGGCTGCTCCCAAGGTTAATCTCAGCCGGCATATTATCACTCCCGGACTATTGTAGCAGCAAAGTATATAATTCCCTTTCGTCCTCTCCTTTACCCAGTCAACACCCGCCGGCGCCTGGGTGGTTCAGGCCTTTAGACCGATGAGGGCTATTGTCCCCGGTCCCACATGGGTGCCAATAACCGGACCAATATCACTGACAATAAGCTCCTCTGGCTGCCACTTATTTCTCACCCTATCCCTAAGGGTTTCCATCCCGTCATATTCGATGGCATGCATTATGGCCATCCTAGCTTGTTTCCCTGTTCCTATTTCAGATTTCATCTTAAGCAAGAGCTGTTCCATCCCCTTGGCCCGGCCCCTAGTCTTAGCAGCGGGAACAATAATTCCTTCCTCTAGGGTCAATATTGGCTTTATGTTTAGCATTGAACCCAATATTGCCTGGGCCTTGCCTATACGTCCCCCTTTTTCCAAATATTCGAGGGAATCAACCATAAAGAAAACCTTAATCTTTTCCACCATTTCTCCAATTAGGGCTAGAATTTCTTCCTTTGTTTTACCAGATTTGGCCGCCCGGGCGGCCTCTAGTACTATTAAACCCAGGACAGTTGAGGCCTGTTTGGAATCAATAACCTCTATATCGGCCTCTGGTAGCATGGATTTGGCCACGGTTGCGGAACGATATGTACCACTTAAATGGGCGGAAATATGGATGGAGATTATGGTGCTGCCCCCCATTTTTAGGATATTTTCATAGGATTCGGCAAATTCCCCGGGGGAAGGCTGTGATGTTGTTGGTAGTACATCGCTTGCCTGTAATTTTTCGTAAAATTCCTTGGGTGTAATATCGACACCATCCTTATACTCCTTCTCACCAAAGTGAACCTTGAGGGGAACAATATGAATACCATACTCCTTTATCAATTCCCTAGGCAAATCGGCGGTACTGTCGCAGACAATGATAACGGACATTTCCCATACCTCCCATTATTTTATTCAACGGACAGAAGATAATAATATAAGGGCTGCCCACCGTCATAGGCTTCAATATCACAATGGGGATGGGCTTTTTGGATTTTAGCCACCAGTTTTTGGGCGGCAGAATCGGTAACCGCATCACCATAATATATGGTAACTATTTCACTGTTTTTTTCCACCAAGTGTTCCACCAACTCCATTACCACCTTCGCTGGTTCCTTTCCAATGGTAACAATATCTCCTTCAATTAGGCCCAGAATATCGCCTTCCTTTATTTCTTCCCCCTCAAAACGGGAATTCCGAACCGCATATGTTACCGCACCGGTCTTTACTCCACCTATGGCAGCCGACATATCTTCACCATTACTTTCAAGGCTGTTATCGGGGTTAAAGGCCAACAGGGCGGTAATGCCTTGGGGAATTGAAGTTGTTGGCACAACATGGACATTTTTTTGTGAAAGACCCTGTGCTTGTTGGGCGGCTAGAATTATATTTTTGTTATTGGGTAAAAGAATAATATCCTTGTATCTACTATTTTCTATGCTATGCAAAAGATCCTGGGTGCTGGGGTTCATGGTTTGCCCCCCACTAACTACTTGTTCCGCGCCTAGACTCTTTAGTATATTGCCAATACCTTCCCCCTGTGCTACGGCAATTACTCCCAACCCTTCTTCCCCTTCCGGTGGGGTTACGGCGGTGGCAAGGGTCCAGGAATTATCATGGCCATTATTTTTCGCATCCTTAGTCAAAATTTCCCGGTGTTGTTCAGCCATGTTATCAATCTTCAAATCGTGTAAAGTACCTTGCTCCAGACCCAATTCTAAAACTTGACCGGGGTGATTAGTGTGAATATGGACCTTGAGCATTTCCCCAGTTCCAACTACCATAATGCTGTCGCCCAGCGGATTTATCCCTTGGCGCATTTTATCAATATTTAGGTTCCTGCCCTTTATAATAAATTCGGTGCAATATTGGTACTCCATTACCCCAAGCTTAGCCAAGCCAGCCCCTGCTTCTGCAGTTATTTTCTCGGCTTTAACAGGTTCAGGTACATAATGGGCTTTCTCTCCGGATAACCCAGCCAAGGCTCCTTGTAGAATATATAAAAGCCCCTTCCCCCCGGCATCAACTACACCGGCTTCCTTTAGGGCCGGGAGCATTTCCGGTGTGCGGGCAAGGGTTTCCTCTGCTTCCCTAATTGCCATCTGGAGAACCCCTATTATGTCTTCACCCCGGCGGGCCGCCCTAAAGGCAGCCTTAGCCCCTTCCTTTGCAACGGTTAAAATTGTACCCTCCACGGGCTTCATTACCCCAAGGTAGGCAGTTTTAACTCCCTCCTCCAAGGCCCGGGCAAATTCCAAGGGTTTAATTGATGATTTGCCCTCCATGCTGGTGGCAAAACCTCTGAATAACTGGGAAAGGATGACTCCGGAGTTTCCCCTGGCTCCCATGAGGGATCCATTGGCCAATGCAGCGACCACATTAGATAAATCGTTATTGGTGTTTTCCACTTCCCTGACAGCAGCAGATATGGTTAGACTCATATTTGTTCCCGTATCCCCATCGGGTACGGGAAAGACATTTAGTGAATTTAATTCCGTCTTATTTTCCTGCAGCAGGGCAGCACTGGCAAGCAACATCTGTTTCAGATGTAACCCTTTCAAGACTTGAAGCTGCATTTTTTTACCTCCTTGGTTGCTCTTTGCTTACCTTTACTCCTTGAACTATAACGTTGACACGACCCACTGGCAACCCTGTGCTATCTTCAATGCTGTACTTAACCTTTTCCATTACATTATGGGCCACCTCAGAAATTTTCAACCCATACCCCACTATAATATGCAGGTCGACATGAATATCGGTCTCATTGATAGTTACCTCAACACCACGGCTAATATTCTCCCTACCCAGGAGCTCAACCAGGCCGTCCTTAATTCTACGGGCAGCCATTCCCACCAAACCATAGCATTCCACGGCTGCCATACCAGCTGTAACGGCGAGCACTTCCTTAGATATGATAATTTTGCCAAGCTCAGTACAAAGTTCCTTACCCATAATGTGCCCCTCCCTCTTGCTCTTTGACACTGATCTACCTCCTCATCGCGGAGAGTATGCCTTTATCTTCTTCTCTAAAATCGGAAACCCTTCTTTCAATTATAGCATGTTCCCTTTTTTCCGCCAGCCCATAGTCCCCTTCTGCCCAAATGCCCTTCCCCTGTTTACTTACTTATTATAATTCTAGTGGAGGAAATGAAATATTATCCCTCTATCTTATTTTACCCCTCATTACCTTGCTAGCCCAATATCTTTGTGATAAAATACACAGCGAATCAACTAGGGCGAATAAACAAGGAGGTACAGTAATGGCAAAGGTATGTGCAATCTGCGGAAAGGGTAGACAAACCGGTTACAAAACTAGCCATTCCCATATTAGGACCAAAAGAAGTTGGCTCCCCAACCTACAAAAAGTAAAAATAGTCGTGGGCAAATCCGCCAAAAGAGTACTTGTTTGCACACGTTGCTTGCGTTCCGGCAAGGTACAACGTGCACTTTAATTATTCATTACCAGTAGCTATGCCCTATAATGATACCCTTTTTCAAACAGGAAGAGGGCTGGATTTTCCAGCCCCGGAAGCCCTCCCCTATATTGTCTTGTAATGCCTTCCCCAGGCATATGATGCCGGTCACGTTTAATACGGCTATTATTTTCTCCCCTTAAATATCCCCATAATTCCCAAAAGAAGGTTACCCAGAATGCGGGGCATTTTAAAAACATGTACTCGCACTTACATCCCTCCTTTGTTTAAACAGGCAAAATATCCGGGCCGCTATTACAATAGTATTCGCTGGAAAAATGCTTTGCCACAAAAAAATAGCGCATCAATAATTTGTTGCGCTGACCGAAAGAATGTTGCTGGGCAAAATTAACCGCGTAGGGCGGTTATCATTTTTTTTGTGTCCTTTGCACCGAATACCGCAGACCCTGCAACAATTATATCCGCCCCGGCGGCAATCACCTTGGCGGCGGTTTCCGGGTTCATACCTCCATCAACTGCGATGGCAGGTGCTCCATCCATATTTCGTAGATGTCGCCGAAGGGTTTTTATTTTTGCACAGGACTGGGGTATAAACTGCTGGCCACCAAAACCGGGATTAACCGCCATAATTAAAACCAGATCAAGATCTGCATAAATGTATTCGAGGGAGCAAAGGGGGGTGGCCGGGTTTAGTGCAACCCCTGCCTTGAGTCCCTTCTCTTTTATAGCTTGTAGGGTTCGGTGCAGGTGGCTTGCCGTCTCCACATGGACGGTAATTATATCCGCCCCGGCCTCAAACAAAGGTTCCACATACATATCCGGGTTTTCTACCATAAGATGCACATCAAAGGGCAAATCTGTCAGGGGCCGCAGGGCTTTAATAATTGGGGGTCCGAAGGTGAGGTTTGGTACAAAATGGCCATCCATAATATCAAGGTGGAGCATATCGGCACCAGCGGCAGTGATAAGTTCAACTTCCTCTTTCAAAAGGGAAAAATCCGCCGCTAACAAAGAAGGGGAAATTAGTATCATTGACTAACCCTCCAATTCTTGCAGAAGTTCTAGATAACGCTTGTATCTACCTCCATCGATCTGTTTTTTCTCCACCGCTTCCAATACAGCACAGCCCGGTTCTTGCCAATGCAAACACCCGGGAAAACGGCATTCTGGGGCCTTATCCATGAATTCGGGGTAATAGTACATAAGTTCCCTTTGGCCAATTGTACCCAGGTCAAGGGATGTAAAACCGGGGGTATCCGCCACCCGCCCCCCGGCGGCTAGGGATAAAAGTTCAACATGCCTTGTGGTATGCCTGCCCCGCCCCAATTTTCGGCTTATCTGTCCCGTTTGCAAGGAAAAACCCGGTTGAATGCAGTTTAAGATACTTGATTTTCCCGCGCCTGAGGGACCAGCCAGAACCGTTATTTTATTTTCCAATATTTCCCGCAAGACATCTATTCCTTCCCCTGATTTTGCGCTGGTGGGTATTACAATAAATTTTGCCCTCCGGTACACCTTTGTAATCCTTTCAACCTCTGTTTTAGAAGATAGATCGATCTTGTTGAAGCAAATAATAACTCGCAAGCCAGCGGCTTGGACAAGCACAAGAAATCGGTCCAGGAGATTTAGATTTAGTGCCGGATTGGTCATGGACATGACTATAATACCTTGATCGATATTGACAATTGCCGGTCGCACCAGCTTATTTTGCCGGGGAAGGACCTCCTCAATGATGGCCTTATCCCCATATAGGGGTTTGATCTTTACTTTGTCGCCCACCATAACCTCTGTTTTCCGCTTTAGTCTCCCCCTTATATAACTGGGGTATATTCCCAAAGGGGTATCTACAAAGTAGAATCCCCCCATGGCTTTAATAACAATTCCCTTCTGTATACCCATTGCCACCTCCTTTCCTTTTTTCGTATGCCCAACTAAATATCACATGTACCGGGGCCTCTGCTGGCACCATCCTTAGGTGTTATCAGTGTCATCGCTTAGGGGTCCAAGGCTAACTACTAAATTAATGCTGGTCCCTTCCTCGATAAGTTCATAAGGGGCCGGGGATTGATCAATAACCAGGCCAGGGGCATAGGTATCGTTGTGTTCCCTACTGATTTCCCCCCGAATTAATTTCAAGTCGGCAATGGCTTCTTCCACCAATGCCAGTTCCTGTCCCCGGAAGTTCGGTAAGGTAACCTCCTGGATTTTGGGGCCCTTACTAAGATATATCCTAACGCTACTGCCAGGCTCCAGTGCTATATTGGCATCGGGCTCCTGGCGCACAACTAGATCTAGGGGGACCAGCTCGTCATTTATTCTCCCCACTTCCCCCAGTACCAAGTTTTGTTTTTCCAGTTCTATTTTTGCAGCTTGGAGGTTGAGTCCGCGAATATCAGGTACTATAGCCTGCATGGGGCCCAGACTCAATACAATCTCTACCATATTCCCCTCCTTGCGCATGGTACCTGCCTCCGGATATTGGTCAATTACCACATCAGCAGGTTCCTCATGGTATTCACTACGCAATATCCTGTAGGTCAGCTTGTTTTCCTCCAGAAGTGACTCTGCTGCCGTCATTGGTAATCCAATCAGCTCCGGAACTTCCACCAAGGGCTGAAAAAATATCCACTGATAGGCCTTATATCCGCCCCAAAATACTCCCATTATTAGGAATAAAATTAGGATACCCACTCCCAGTGACGATTTTTTGTTTTTCCCTAATTTTCTAGCCTTTATATTATCCCTGTTGCCGTCTATTCCATTGATATCCACAATCTCCAATGTGGGAATATCGTCTTCATCGGGGGGAATTTCCTTTATTGTTACTAGGGGCGGTCCCCCTTTTTTTCTTGCAGGGGTGAACCCTACACCAAGCCCGTCCAAATCCTGGAGGAACTCAGCGGCAGTTTGATAGCGGTTGCCCTCGTCTTTGCTCAGGGCCTTAAGAATAATAGTTTCTAGATCAGTGCCTATAGCGGAATTTAATTCCCGGGGCCTTTGTGGTGTTTCAGTCAAATGTTTCACAGCTATACCCACAGGGTTCTCGGCCTTGAAGGGGACTTGCCCTGTAACCATTTCATAAAGGACAATACCCAAGGAATAAAGGTCAGATGGAATCCCACCGAATCCTCCTCGGGCCTGTTCTGGGGAAAAATAATGGACAGAGCCAAATATGTTGCCCGTTGCGGTCAGAGTCCCGCCGCCAACTGCCCGGGCAATACCAAAATCTGTAACCTTTACATTTCCCTCCGGGGTGACCAAAATATTATGGGGTTTAATATCCCTATGGATTATACCATTATCATGGGCATGCACCAGGGCCTTTGCTATCTCCCGCCCGAAATATATAGCCTCCTTTGTTGCAAGTGGCCCCCGGGTCCGAAGATAATCCTTAAGATTTTGTCCCTGAACATATTCCATGACAATATATTGTTGGTCACCCTCCTGCCCCACATCATAAATTCCAACAATATTGGGATGGGATAAGGCGGCGGCAGCCCTTGCTTCACGACGGAAACGCCGTACAAAGTCTTCGTCGTAGAGAAATTCTTCCCGCAGGAATTTTATAGCGACAAGACGGTCAAGGACATGGCAATGGGCCTTATATACTATGGCCATTCCGCCCCCGCCCAAACGTTCCAAGAGCTCGTAGCGGGCTCCAAGAATTCTCCCCTTCAAATTTGTTCACTCCTTCAAGGTCATTCACAGGAATGGGGCTCAACCTGGGCAAGAACAATGGTGACATTGTCCTCTCCACCCCTGCCATTGGCAAGATCCAAAAGGGCCTGTCCCCGCCCAGCAAGGGAATTATGTTTATCAAGGATTTCTTCCATTTCGGCATCAGTGACACTGTTGCTCAGTCCATCGGTGCACAAAAGACAAAGGTCGCCCGGAAGTAGTTCTAGACACCTAGTTTCAACTTCAACTTTCTTTTCAGTTCCCACGGCTTGGGTTAAAATGTGGCGGCGGGGGTGGGTCAATGCTTCCTTGGGGTTGACCAATCCTTCTTCCAATAAATCCTGTATCAGGGAATGATCCCTTGTCAAAAGTTGTAATACCCTTTGCCGGTAAAAATAGAGCCGACTGTCCCCCACATGGGCCACATATAACCTATTTCCTAAAATTAAAGCCGCCGTCAGGGTTGTTCCCATACCAGAATAATCTGCAACCTCCAAGGCAGCCTTATATATTCTATCATTGGATTTTTCCACCCCTTCCCGAAGGAAGGACAGCCAATCTTTATCCCTGTTAATGGTGGAGGCATTTAACACATCCTTGAGGTGAAGGTAAAGGGAATTAATAGCCATGGCGCTGGCAACTTCCCCCGCCTGATGTCCCCCCATACCATCGGCAACAGCCAAGAAACCCTTTCCCCCTTGGTAATGTATAATATAGCAGTCTTCATTTTCATTTCTGACCCGACCTATATGAGTCTTACCCCAAGTAATCATTGTCTTGCCCCTCACTATTGTCTTTTCTTTCCCCCACCCCTTAGCAAACGCAACTGCCCACAGGCGGCGGTGATACTCTGTCCCATCTCTCGGCGTTGTGTTACTGACATTCCCCAAGTTTGGAGAAACTTAACGAAATTAGCAGTTGTCGCGGGGCTAGAGGGCTTATAATTGCATTCTGCGATTGGATTCAAGGGAATTATATTGATATGGCAGGGGAAGTCGGCCAATAACCGGGTAAGTTCCTCAGCATGCCTTATTGTATCATTTATACCACTGATTAAGGTATATTCAAAGGTAATACGTCGGCCGATTCTTGCGGTATATTTTTGGCAGGCCGGCAACAATTCCTCCAAAGGGTATCTTTTATTTATTGGCATAATCTTATCCCGGAGGCCATTGTTGGGGGCATGAAGGGAGACCGCAAGGTTAACCGGTATACCTTCCTGGCTTAACTTCATAATGCCTGGCACCAGACCACAGGTTGAAAGGGTAATGCGGCGAAAACCGATATTTATTCCGGCCGGATCATGTGCTGTATGAACAAACCTAATCACGTTATCATAATTATCAAGGGGCTCCCCTATTCCCATCAATACAAGCCTGGTTATGGGCTTATCCCCTTGGTGGCTCAGCTCCCTTTGGACGAAAAGAACCTGATCTAACATTTCTGCACCCGAAAGATCCCGAACCTTCCCCTTGCGGGTGGAAGCACAAAATTTGCAGCCCATGGCACACCCCACTTGGGTGGAAAGGCAGAGGGAGTGCCAGGCCTTATAGCGTAGCAAAACAGTTTCAATCCCTTGCCCATCCTGTAATTGAAGTAGGTATTTTATCGTATCCTTTGCTTTTTGCCGTTTTAAGAGCCTAGGCCAGGAAATAAAGGCTTTTTCAGCCATCCTTTCCCGGAGGCCTTGGGGCAAATTGTTCATATCGGCAAAGGATAGGACGTGTTTTCTATATATCCAATCCCAAATTTGCTGGGCCCGGTAGACTGGTTCCCCTATGTTAGTTACAAAATCCTCCAGTTCTTCCCTGGTAAGGTTTTTAATGTTAACCAGCTGCAATTATTTTCCCCCTCCAAAGGGTGCATTACAATTATACTATAAAAACATACTGCCTGCCCAATAATTCTATTTGCGTACCATCCGGGCCAGAAAGAAACCATCCACCTGATGAAGGTGAGGATACAGTTGAATATAGCCTTCCCGTGCCGTTGTAAATTCCAGCCCCTGGGGTAGGTAGGGACTAATATCCTCT
>JAAYSG010000055.1 GCA_012518435.1 Bacillota bacterium | reverse complement strand
CTATACCTTTCAGAAGGCCAGGGGATACGAGGTGGGCAAGTCACTCCTGGAGGTAGACAAGTTGGAATTGGCCCGGGATACCATGGATGAGGCTGCCGCCCGGGGGGTGGAACTGCTTTTGCCCGAGGATGTGGTGGTGGCGGCGGAACTGAGCGCCCATGCCAAGACCCGCATCCTGCCGGTAACGGAGATACCCCCGGAGGAGATGGGTTTGGATATAGGGCCCAAGACCCGGAAAAAATATGGGGACATTATCGCCACTGCCGGCACTGTGGTTTGGAATGGCCCCATGGGTGTTTTTGAATTGGAACCCTTTGCTGCGGGAACCCGTGCCATAGCCCAGGCCATGGCCGCTTGCCCCGGGACCACCATTATCGGCGGGGGCGACTCTGGAGCGGCCATCAAGGAATTTGGTCTGGAGGCTGCCATGACCCATGTTTCCACCGGCGGTGGGGCTTCCTTACAGTTTTTAGAAGGTAAGGACTTGCCCGGTGTGGCGGCCCTTTTGGCTGTGGAGGCGGATGGTTACTTGTCTGTGGACAAGGGAAAGGATGTGCATAAATAATGCGTAAACCAGTGATCGGCGGCAACTGGAAGATGAACAAGACTCCCCAGGAGGGTGTGGAATTGGTTGCCAAGTTAAAGGATGCCCTAAGGGATATGGCGGCTGTGGAGGTTGTTCTCTGCCCTCCTTATCCAGCCCTGGTGCCGGTGGCTGAGGAACTGGTGGGGAGTGATATTAAGCTGGGTGGGCAGGATCTTTTTTGGGAAAAGGAGGGGGCCTTTACAGGACAAGTTTCTCCGGGGATGCTAAAGGCTTGTGGCTGCCACTATGTTATCATCGGTCATTCGGAACGGCGCCATGTCTTCGGGGAAACCGATGAGGATGTGGCCAAAAAGGTTAGGGCTGCCATCGATGAAGGGTTAAAGCCGATCCTTTGCGTGGGTGAGCTTTTAGCGGAAAGGGAAGCGGGGGAAACCGAGGCTGTGGTGGAGAGACAACTAAAGGCCGCCTTGGCCGGGGTTACCGCCGAAGAAGTTTCCACTGCAATTATTGCCTATGAGCCGGTTTGGGCCATTGGTACCGGTCGGGCCTCCACGGCCAAGGATGCCCAGGCTGTGGCCCAATTTATTCGGAAGACCTTGGCAGACCTCTATGGTGAAGAAAAAGCAGAGCTTGTCAGGATTCAATATGGGGGTAGTGTAAAACCGGACAATGTCAACCAGTACCTAAAGGAACCCGATATAGATGGTGCCCTGGTGGGGGGAGCCAGTTTAAAGGCTGCAGTTTTTGCTGAACTTATTGGCAATAGTATAGGGAGATGACGTGTATGGTGAGGGAGACACCCCTCCTGCTCCTCATCCTTGATGGCTGGGGCCTGAGCCAGGAAACACGGGGTAACGCCATTGCCCAGGCCCAGACACCTAATATGGATTATTATTGGCATACATATCCAGCCACAAGTTTGGGGGCAGCGGGGGAGAGTGTTGGGCTTCCGGCTGGCCAGATGGGTAATTCCGAGGTTGGCCACCTGAACCTGGGGGCTGGGAGGATTGTCTACCAGGATTTGACCCGCATTAATAAGGCCATTGAAGAGGGCAGCTTTTTTAAAAACCAGGCCCTCTTAGGGGCGGTGAAGGCTGCCCGGGAAAATAATGGTGCCCTGCATTTAATTGGACTTCTTTCCGATGGTGGGGTACACAGTCACCTAAAACAGGTCTATGCCTTGCTCAAACTAGCCGCCCAGGGCCACCTTGAGAGGGTGTATGTGCACGGCTTCCTGGATGGTCGGGATGTGGCACCGGCCAATGCCAGTGGCTACATCAAGGCCTTGGAGGCAAAAATGGAACAAATGGGAGTGGGGCAGCTGGCCAGTATTATGGGCCGCTATTATGCCATGGACCGGGATCAGCGCTGGGAACGGACTGAGCTGGCCTACCGGGCCCTGGCCTATGGGGAAGGAGAAGAGGCCCCGGGTGCCTTGGAGGCCCTGGGGCAAAGTTACCAGCGGGGGGAGACGGATGAATTTGTTCGGCCGACCATAATTGTGGATGGGGCTGGAAACCCCCGGGCCCCCATAAGGTCGGGGGATGCTGTTATCTTCTACAATTTCCGCCCCGATCGGGCCCGCCAGTTGACCCGGGCCTTTGTTGATGAGGACTTCACCCCCTTTGAGCGGGGCCCCAGCAGGCCCAAGGTGCACTTTACCTGTATGGCCCGCTATGATGAAACCCTAATGGCCCCTGTTGCCTTTCCCCCGGTGAAACTAAAGAACACCTTGGGGGAAGTTGCCTCCAGGATGGGTTTGGGGCAGCTGCGCATCGCCGAAACGGAAAAATACGCCCATGTGACCTTCTTCTTCAGTGGGGGGGAGGAATCCCCCTGGGAAGGGGAGAAGCGGAGGCTTATACCTTCACCCCCGGTAGCCACATATGATTTACAGCCGGAAATGAGTGCCTACCAGGTGACCGACGCTGTACTAGAGGAATTGGCGGGGGGGCACCAGCTGATTATTCTCAACTATGCCAACCCCGACATGGTTGGCCATACCGGCATTCTGGAGGCGGCTGTCCGGGCGGTGGAGGTGGTGGATGAGTGTCTGGGCCGGGTTGTGCCCCGGGTTTTGCAAAAAGGGGGGACGGTTCTTATAACCGCTGACCACGGTAATGCCGAGCAGATGGTGGATCTTAAAACTGGTAAACCCTTTACAGCCCATACCACCAACCCCGTGCCCCTCATCTTGGTTTCCCCCCCCGGCGAGGGATTTGCCCTCAGGGAGGGGGGCATATTGTCTGACATTGCCCCCACCATCTTGGATCTTCTGGGGCTGGAAATCCCAGGGGAAATGACCGGTGAGTCCCTTTTAATGGGGAAGAAATAGGGGGGAATTTGCCATATGTCTTGTGTCTTAGTATATTTGGAGGTGAAATGATGAGTGATACAATGATTGTTGCCGTCCATGGGCGAGAAATCCTTGATTCCCGGGGCAACCCCACCGTTGAAGTTGAAGTACATTTGGCCGACGGCAGTGCCGGCCGGGCCGCCGTTCCCTCCGGGGCATCCACCGGTGCCTTGGAGGCCATTGAATTACGGGATGGGGATAGGGGCAGGTACCTGGGCAAAGGGGTCCTCAAGGCCGTAAGTAATGTGCGGGACAACATTGCTCCGGAAATAATTGGTTGGGATGCCCTGGATCAGACGGGTATTGACGGGCGGATGATTCAGCTGGATGATACGGAGAACAAAGGCTCCTTGGGGGCCAATGCCATCCTGGGGGTCTCCCTGGCCGTTGCCAAGGCCGCCGCTGCCTCCTTAAATTTGCCCCTTTACAGTTATTTGGGTGGGCCCGGGGCCCGGCAACTGCCGGTACCCATGATGAACATTCTCAATGGGGGCGAGCATGCGGACAATAACGTGGACCTACAGGAATTTATGGTTATGCCCCTGGGGGCCTGCTCCTTTGCCGCTGCCCTGCGGATGGGGGCAGAGGTATTCCATTCCCTGCGGAAGGTACTAAGGGACAGGGGCTACAACACATCTGTGGGGGATGAGGGGGGCTTTGCCCCCGATTTGGCCTCCAATGAAGAGGCTTTGGAGCTCATTGTCCAGGCCATTGAGGCGGCGGGGTACACCCCGGGTGAGGATGCGGGCATTGCCATTGATGCCGCGGCCACGGAAATCTACAGGGATGGCAAGTACCAGCTCCGGGCAGAAGGGGTAGAATACACAGCCCAGGAAATGATAGGGTACTATGGAAATCTGCTGAAAAAGTACCCCATCGTCTCCTTGGAGGATGGTTTGGCGGAAGATGATTGGCAAGGCTGGGTGGAACTTACCCGGGCCTTGGGGAAAAAGATGCAAATTGTCGGTGATGATCTCTTTGTCACCAACACCAGCTTGCTGGCCAAGGGAATTGAAATGGGCGCCGCCAACTCTATTTTAATTAAGCTAAACCAGATTGGCACTATTACCGAGACCCTGGCCGCCATTGAAATGGCAGAGCGGGCTGGTTATACCAATGTCATCTCCCACCGCTCCGGTGAGACGGAGGACACCACCATTGCCGATTTGGCCGTGGCCGTCAATGCCGGGCAGATAAAGACCGGGGCCCCCTCCAGAACAGACCGGGTGGCAAAATATAACCAGCTCCTGCGGATAGAGGAATTCCTGGGCGAAACCGCCCTTTACAAAGGCCACGAAGTCTTTTACAACCTGCGTTAATGGCCTTTGTCCCGCTGTGATGGGAAATGGGATGGGGTTAGCGGGAAGGCACACACAGGGGTTGGAATAGCTGCTGTGTGCCTTCCCCTTTAGGGTGAATAAATTTACTTCTATTGTCATTTTAAAGGCTTTATGTTACAATTAATCTGGTTTTGGGGTTTTTTTATGTCCAGTTACCAAGTTGCCAGGGTGCAATTTCGGTTTTAATGGAGGTGATTACTCAGGTGTCTTTGGTACTCACTGTGTTTCATGTAGTGGTGGCCATTGGTCTGATTGTGTCCATAATGCTCCAATCCGGTAAGAGTGCTGGCCTGTCCGGGGCCATAGGTGGAGGGACTGAATCCTTCTTCGGTAGGAAAAAAGGTATGGGAGAAAAGCTGGAAAGGGCGACGGTAATCCTTAGTGTGCTATTTATGATAACAGCTCTCCTTACGGTGGTCTTTTAACTCCAATTAGCACCTTACTTTAGGGTGGGGTGCTTTGCTTTTCCCATGGGAATGGCAGCCATCCTTTTTTGCGGCCGAGACTATTTTTGCTAATACCCCTGTCTATTTTGAGGTGCCAAATATAGAGAGAGAATTGGAAGGGAGAATAGGTAGGTGGATTATACTATTTTTATTTATGTTGCCAGCGGGATGGGTATCATGGCCCTAACCTTTGCGGGAATAGTAGCGGGACGGGTTACCAAGGCTCCCCCCGGTACTGATAGGATGGAGGAAATTGCCGCTGCCATCCATGAGGGTGCCATGGTATTTCTGCGGCGTGAATACACGACCTTATTATTTTTCATCGTCCTTGTCATTGCAGCCTTGGGCATTTTCATCGATATACGTACTGCGGTGGCTTTTCTCCTGGGTGCCTTGAGTTCGGCCTTGGCCGGTTACATAGGAATGAACGTGGCTACCAAAGCAAATGTCCGTACGGCCAATGCGGCCCGAACTAGCCAGAACCAGGCCCTGGGAGTAGCCTTTTCCGGTGGTGCTGTCATGGGTATGACGGTTGTTGGTTTGGGTTTACTGGGTTTAAGTGTCCTCTACCTGATTTTTGCCAATCCAGATATTGTCAATGGTTTTGCCCTGGGGGCCAGCTCCATTGCCCTTTTTGCTCGGGTAGGTGGAGGTATTTATACCAAGGCCGCCGATGTGGGGGCGGACCTGGTGGGCAAGGTGGAAGCCGGTATCCCCGAGGATGACCCCCGTAACCCGGCTGTCATCGCTGATAATGTGGGTGACAATGTGGGAGATGTGGCGGGAATGGGGGCGGATCTTTTTGAATCTTATGTGGGTTCCATTGTGGCGGGCCTTTCCATTGGTGTGGTTGCCTATGGAATGCCGGGGGTTGTTTTACCCTTTGCAATTTCCGCCGTGGGAATTTTGGCCTCCATTATCGCCACCTTTTTTGTCCGCACCGGAGAAGGGGCAAATCCCCACACTGCTTTGCGCAACGGTACCTTTGCCAGTGGGATTGTTGTGGCCATTGGGGCCTACTTTCTTTCTGTAAAAATTACCGGTAGTATGGGGGCCTTTGTGGCCATTGTGGCCGGGTTAATTGCCGGGACGGCCGTTGGTCTGATGACGGAATATTATACTTCTGCTGATTACAAACCGGTCAAGGAGATTGCAATTTCTTCCCAGACGGGGGCGGCCACAAATATCATCAGCGGCCTGGCCGTGGGAATGGCCAGTATCGCTTTACCGATTTTGGCCATTGCCGCCGCCATCTTCATAGCATATCACTATGCTGGCCTCTATGGTATTGCCCTGGCGGCCATTGGTATGCTATCTACGGCGGGTATGACGGTTGCCGTTGATGCCTATGGCCCCATTGCGGACAATGCCGGCGGCATTGCCGAAATGGCTGAATTGGAACCGACGGTACGGGAGATCACCGACAGGTTGGATGCTGTGGGCAATACAACGGCAGCCATTGGGAAGGGATTTGCCATCGGTTCCGCTGCCCTAACAGCATTGGCCCTCCTCTCGGCCTATTCCACCGCCGTGGGTATCCAGGAGTCGGGCATCAACCTCTTGGATGCCAATGTCATTGTGGGGATGCTGGTGGGTGGGGCCCTGCCCTTTCTCTTTTCTTCCCTGGCCATGCAGGCGGTGGGCCGGGCGGCCTTCCAGATGATCGAGGAGGTACGCCGTCAATTTAAGGAAATTCCCGGTTTGATGGAGGGTGAGGCCAAGCCCGATCATGCCCGCTGTGTTGATATTAGTACCAGTGCAGCCCTGCGGGAGATGGTAATACCCGGGCTCTTGGCGGTTCTGACCCCGGTTGTCATTGGCCTCTTCCTGGGAAAGGAGGCCCTGGGTGGCCTCCTGGCCGGATCCCTAATAACGGGGGTTATGTTGGCCATCTTTATGGCCAATGCCGGTGGGGCCTGGGATAATGCTAAGAAGTATATAGAAGACGGTAATTTGGGGGGCAAGGGTACAGATACCCATGCGGCGGCCGTTGTTGGGGATACGGTGGGAGATCCCTTTAAGGACACGGCCGGGCCTTCCCTCAATATCCTCATCAAACTTATGACCATTGTGGCTCTGGTTTTTGCACCTCTATTTGTTTAAGGTGGCTTGACCCGCGGGGTTTTACCACCGGAAAAATGGGCAAACTAGGTCTATGGGATCTGGTTTGTCCATTTGTTTCTTGTTGGCAAAGGATTACCATGATTTTTTTTAGAAAGAAACTAAAGGAGGATTTAATTTATTTGTTTGTGCGTGAGAAGATCTTAGTTTATATGAGAAAAAAGGCCCGGAAACCAGTATCCCTTAGGGAGATCCGGCGGGGTGTTAACCTCAATGGACTAGCCCCCAAGGAGTTGCGCCGGGTTTTGGAGGAATTGGCGGGGGAAGGGGAAATTGTCCGGGTCCGTAAGGGTAAGTATGGTTTACCCCAACGCCTGAATATGGTTGTGGGGAGGCTACAGGGACACCCCGAGGGTTATGGCTTTGTTTTGGTGGAAGAGGGGGAGGATGTCTATGTAAAGGCGGACAGCATGCAGGGGGCCATGCACAACGACCGGGTATTGGTCAAGGTGACCAGGCAAATGCTGGACGGTAGATCCCGGGAAGGCAAGGTTATTAGGGTGCTGAAGCGGGCCAATGAGGAAATTGTGGGGGTTTATTCCGGGACAAACCGCTATGGCTTTGTGGTACCGGCGGAAAGGAGAATTTGTCAGGATGTTTTTATTCCCAAAGGGGCCGATAAGGATGCCCGCAATGGCGATCTGGTAGTTGCCGCCGTTACCAAGTGGCCCCAGGATCGGCGTAACCCGGAGGGCCGGGTCATTGAAATCATTGGCCACAAGGGTGAGCCCGGTGTTGATATTCTAGCCATTATGAAAAAGTACCACCTGCAGGCTAAATTTCCCGCCAATGTGTGGCGGGAGGCGGTGCAGGCTCCGGTAACTGTTCGGCCAGATGAATATAAGGGGCGTTTGGATCTGCGGCACCTGTCGACGGTGACCATTGACAATGAAGATGCCCGGGATCTGGATGATGCCCTTTCCATTGAAAAATTAGCCCATGGCAACTACCTGTTGGGGGTTCATATTGCCGATGTGGCCCATTATGTGGCGGAAAATAGTGGCCTGGACAGGGAGGCCCAGGAGCGGGGTGTAAGCGTTTACCTGGTGGATCGGGTAATTCCCATGCTTCCCCCCAGTTTGTCCAATGGCATCTGCAGCCTCAACAAGGGGGAAGAGCGGCTGACACTGACGGTTTTTATGGAGGTTGATCCCCGGGGGCAGGTGGTTTCCCAGAGGATGCGGGAATCGGTAATTAAGGTGCAAGAACGGCTTACCTACAAGATTGTGGAGGACCTTTTGACCGGGGAGGGGGAAGAGGTACACCCCTACTGTGAATTTGTTCCAGACCTAAGGCTGATGGAAGAATTATGCGGGATCTTGAAAAGGAGGCGTACCCGGCGCGGTAGTATCGATTTTCACTTTCGGGAAAGAAAGGTGATTTTGGATGAGGCGGGAAAACCCCAGGCAATTGAGATTCTAGAACGCAATATTGCCTCCGATATTGTGGAGGAATTTATGGTGCTGGCCAATGAGGTGGTGGCGGAATATATACATGGGCGGAAATTGCCCTTTTTGTACCGGGTGCACGAAAAACCGAAACAGGAAGACCTGCACTCCCTACGGGAATTTCTGCACAATTTGGGTTATACCCTAAAATCTGGCGGTGGTGTTGGCCCCCAAGATTTGCAAAAGGTACTTTGGGCGGCGGAGGGTAAACCCGAGGAAAGGCTGGTCAATGAGGTTGTTTTACGCTCCCTTAAACAAGCCCGCTACTACCATCGGTGCCTAGGGCACTTTGCCCTGGCGGCCAAGTATTACACCCATTTTACCGCCCCCATTCGCCGTTATCCCGACCTTTTAATCCACCGGATTATTAAGGGAATGCTCCGGGGTACCCTGCGGGAAGAACAAAGGCAAAGGCTGGCCGATGTGCTCCCCGCCCTGGCTGAGGAGGCTTCCCGGCGGGAGCGGGTGGCTGAAGAGGCGGAGAGGGAATCGGTGGATCTGAAGGTGATAGAATATATGATGCCCCGGGTGGGTCAGGTCTTTCCCGGTGTAATCAGTGGGGTGATGCCCTTTGGTATCTTTGTGGAATTGGAAAACGGTGTGGAAGGCCTGGTGCATATAAGCAATATAACCGATGATTATTACCATTACCTTAAGGAGCAGCTGGCCCTTTTGGGTGAGCGGACCAAAAGGCGTTTTCGGATTGGGGACCGGGTGAAGGTAGAGCTGGCCAAGGTGGATTTGGCAGAACGTACCATAGACTTTGAACTGGTGGAATAAGGGGTTGAGGCCGATGGCCTTGAGCCATATTGGCGGGTCAGGGTTTTTCCCCTAATCTTGAGTAACAAGGGGCATTGAGGGAAACAATGCCCAGCAGAAATTCAATATGGAATTGACAGAGAACACCCACCCTTTGCTGTTTCTTGACTTTGCCCCCACCATGGAGTACAATAAGTATGCAATCCAAACGGCTTGGCAGGTACATCCAACCCTTCTTTTGCAGCAATTGCCGCTTATGGGAAGGGTTTGCCATTACTGGGGTGATTACGGGTGAAGCATAGGGGGGCAGCGCAAGGGGCTG
The DNA here is from genome assembly GCA_012518435.1 of Bacillota bacterium. Taxonomy (GTDB): domain Bacteria; phylum Bacillota; class DTU030; order DTU030; family DTU030; genus JAAYTH01. The sequence continues at coordinate 5,140 of JAAYSG010000055.1, read as the reverse complement.
TCATCAATAATCGGAAAGCCAGGCATGATTACCACATCATGGAAACAATGGAGGCGGGGATAGCCCTCCAGGGCTCTGAGGTAAAGTCCCTGCGCCTTGGTAGGGCAAACCTGCGGGATGGCTATGCCCGGGTTGAAAATGGTGAGGTAATTTTATATAATATGCATATAAGTCCCTATGATAAGGCAAGTCATTATAACCATGAGCCCAAGCGGCCCCGCAAGCTTCTTTTGCATAAAAGGGAGATCAGCCGCCTGGCCGGTGCGGTGGGTGAGAAGGGCTATACCCTCATCCCCCTCAAAACCTACTTTACCCAGAAGGGTTTGGCCAAGGTGGAACTGGCCCTGGCCAGGGGGAAGCGCAAATATGATAAAAGGGAAGCCCTGGCCCGGCGGGATGCACAACGGGAAATGGCCCGGGCCTTGAAGGAAAAATACCGTTAGAAACAAGTGTTTTTCCGTGTTGACCACCAAGGGAAATGCAATTTATAAATATGGGGGCGAGTTAGATTCGACGAGGGTGATATGGGTAAGGGCGGCAGGCCGAGTCCCACGGCTCGCAAAACCGTGGAACTGCTTTAAACGCAAACGATAATTACGCTCTAGCCGCTTAAAAATAGCGGCTACATCCGCCCGCACCCTGCCTGTGGGTACGGTAACGGGTGTCATTTAAACAGGCTACTGCCCCATCCATGTCCGGCGAAGGGGTAGGAAAGCTACGGACTAGTTCCCGGGGCATCCAGCCGCTGGGAGTCTCCGGGGGCAAAAAGAAAAACTGCGGCTAAGCCTGTAGAAGCTCGTGCAAATACACTTTCGGACGGGGGGTGCAACTCCCCCCCGCCTCCACCAAAGAAGCTACCACCTATTGGACCAGGTGGTTTCTAGTTTAAAGGGAATTTTACCATTGACAATCGGGTTCTGACACCCTATACTGGGGAATAATTTAAGAGCTGGAAAAGATGATGAAGGGAAAAAGTAAGTAAATTAATTTCCCCCAGAGAGAAACCCCCAGGGGCTGAAAGGGGTTTCGGGGAAGGGATTTGCTGAAGTGCCTCCCGGAATTGTGGTCTGAAACCCGTGGGGAGTAGGCGCCAACGGGAACACCCGTTATAGTGTTAGGGTATAGGTCTTGCTCGGGCTGTACCCGATGAAAAAGAGCGAATTTCACATCTGCTTGTTTTTCTGGGCTGCAATGTGGAATTAAACAGGGTGGAACCGCGGTAATAACCGTCTCTGTATTTGCAGGGCGGTTTTTTATTTTGTCCCGAAGGGAGGAGAAGGGGATATGCAAAGGGCAGCAGATGTAACCCAATTAATTGGGAAAACACCACTAATTAGACTTAATAAGATACCCCCCCCGGGGGCAACGGTGTGGTTAAAATTGGAGGGTTTTAACCCCGGTGGTAGCATTAAGGATAGGATTGCCCTGAGTATGATTGAAGAGGCAGAAGCCCAGGGAAAAATAAAACCCGGGGCTACCCTTGTTGAACCGACCAGCGGCAATACTGGAATAGGCCTGGCCATGGTTGCTGCGGCCAAGGGCTATAAACTAATACTGGTCATGCCCGCTTCCATGAGCAGCGAAAGAAGGAAGATTTTGCAGGCCTACGGGGCCCAAATTGTTCTAACCCCTGGAAAAGAGGGAATGGAGGGGTCAATCGCCAAGGCCCAAGATTTATGCCGCCTAAATCCTGATTATTTCATGCCCCAACAATTTACCAACCCGGCCAACCCCAGGGCCCATGAAGAAGGCACGGCCCAAGAAATATGGCAGCAAATGGAGGGTGAACTGGCGGCCCTGGTTAGCGCGGTGGGCACCGGGGGGACAGTTTCGGGGGTTGCCAGGTCCTTGAAAAAAAGAAACCCCAAGATAATCATCGCCGCCGTTGAACCCGCATCTTCGGCGGTGCTGTCCGGAGAAAAACCCGGTATCCATAAAATCCAGGGGATAGGGGCCGGTTTTATACCGCAAATATTAGATCGGGACCTAATTGACCGTATATTCAAGGTCAGTGATGAGGAGGCCTATACCATGGCGGTGAGGTTGGCCCGGGAGGAGGGCCTTTTACTGGGTATTTCCTCCGGAGCGGCGGTGTCGGCGGCCATTGCCTTGGCGGTGGAGCTGGATATAGGGCAAAATATAGTGGCCATCGCCCCGGATACAGGGGAAAGATATTTAAGCACAGACCTATTTGACCATTGGAAGTGAGGAGGCAAAGGAGTATGTTTATGCGCCTGCGTGAGGAGATAAAAACCATCCAAGAGAGGGATCCGGCGGCCAGGAGTATTTGGGAAATTGTTTTGTGTTACCCTGGTTTTCATGCCATAATGTTGCACCGTATTGCCCATTGGTTATACTGCCAGAAGCTGTTTTTTGCAGCCCGGCTTGTTTCCCACTTGAGTCGCTTCTTCACGGGTATCGAAATTCACCCCGGGGCGACCATTGGGCCCGGCTTTTTCATTGATCACGGCTCTGGGGTGGTTATCGGTGAGACGGCGGAAATAGGGGAAAATGTGACCCTTTATCAGGGGGTTACCCTGGGAGGGACGGGAAAGGAGAAGGGCAAGAGACATCCCACCATAGGTGCCAATGTTGTTATTGGTTCCGGTGCCAAGGTTTTGGGGTCCATAACTGTGGGCGACAATGTAAAGATAGGGGCTGGTTCGGTAGTGGTGAAGTCGGTTCCGCCCAACACCACGGTGGTGGGTGTGCCGGCAAAGGTCGTGAGGAAAAACGGGCGGCGGGCGAAGGGTGTTGATTTGGAACATGGCAACTTACCGGATCCGGTTGCAGAGCTTATCTTGCATTTGCAAAGGGAGATAAAGCTTTTGCACAAGAGGGTGGGCGAAATGGAGGAGGAAAATAGGCGTATTGCTTAAATACTCCGGGGCAACTAAAGACCAGCAAAATGTTCCCCGATTTTGCCATGTTAACCGCTGCCCATAAAGCGGGAATTGCCGAATTGCCCCCGGTAGTATTCTTCAAACTGGGCAATGGGGGAGGGAGGGGAGACCCCAATGGTTCCGCTGGGGTTGTGAAGGAATGGCAGGCCACCCTTGGCCCTTCCCTACTGCTTAATAATGGTAATGTTATAGGGGGCCGTGGGTATATCATCTTCCAGCCGGCTGCCATTGATCACTAGGTGGGCACCCCGGGGAAAGCCCAGGCGGATATAGGTTTCGGTGGCATCGCCCAGTCTTATTTCCTCGCCGGCCCCATAGGTTTTTTCCGTAATCAGCTGGCCATCTTGCCTAATGCGTACCCAACAATTTTCCGTAAATGTGATTTCTATTTCCTTTTCCTCTACACCAGATAAATGATACGTGGCACCGGTGTTATCTTGGGAATACAAATTGAGAACGGTAAGCGCCTGTGTCTCCTTGGCCAATGGCCCGCCGGCCCAGCTGCGGAAAAAGGAAGGGTTGCTGTGCAAGGCACCCCATAACAAGGCGGGAAAAATAAGGATTAGACATAGGGTTAGAGAACCGTGCAGGTGGGGCAAGCGTTGGTAAAGGAGGCGGACCAGGACAATTACGAGGCTGGGTAAAGTAATTGCCAAGGCAAGGATGGTGATGACCGCCGCCACTACTTCTGTTGCCCCTGCGCTGACAAGCATTTCTAACCTATAGACGGTAAAAATTACCCCTCCCAGCCAGAGGAGCCAAAGAAACCCATTGACCGGGCGGCCACTGACTAGCCGCAGAAAGGGTAAGTTAAGGCCGGTGAGGAGGGAAAGATAGATGAAGAGGGTCTGGGTTAGGACAGTGGAATCACTGATGGTATAAAAGGGGCTGCCCAAACCATAGAGCAGGCCAATTTCGTGCAGGAGCAGCAGCCAGTAGCCCAACATTGCCAGTGCGCCATACTTCATTAGAAACCCCGTCATCTCCCTGGCCCGGGCTTGACCATCCACCAATTGAACAGCCAGGGAAACTTCGATTCTCTCCGGTTCACCATTGGTCAATAATAGCAAACTGGTATTGTAGCGCCTGCCCGGCTCCAGCTGGCTGCCATTGATGTGGATGGCGATTTGGGCTTCTTGTCTATCCCGGCCATCCACCCCGAAGCGGCCGCTGGATAATTCCAGGCCGGGGATGCTATTTGTCAGCTCAATGCTTCCCGATAGGTAGCCCCGTCCCCCATTTCTAATTCGCAGGGTGAGCTCCCTTCTTTCATTTCTTTCCCGCAGCTTCACCGCCAGCCGCCGGGGCCTTACCTGGGTTAGGGGGAGGGCTAATTCCGGATTCAAAAGGCGAAGAAAGGCCTCCAGCCCCAGATCGTCCAATCCCTGTAAGGGAGAACCGCCGCCGGGAGAGAAGCGGCTAGACTGCTCCAGGGAAATTTCCACCGCTGTCTTCAGGCGCCCATTCATCTTCATACCTCCAGAGCATCATGTACAATTGTGGTCGGGTGCATTGCCCCTAGCCAATGCGAAAGTATTTTGCCACCTTTTCCCATTCTGAGACAAGCCCACCATAGCCGGTGGCCCGCAGGTAGGCTAAAATACTACCATCGTAAAGTTGTTTCTTGCCGGCTGCCCAGGTTTGCTTGTTTTTATCTATAAGCTGGGCCAATTCCACGGGATTTGTGGCTGTACATCCAGCCATTAGCCGGTAGGGGAGCCCGGGGTTAAGGGTGTAGACAATTTCGATGAAGGCCTCATTGAGACTCCGGGCCCGTTCCCGGATGTCATGGAGGCGGGAGGCCAGGGCCTGATCATAAAGGTTAAAGGTATTGTAAAATTGGGGTTGGCGGATGTGTTTTTGAGCCACCTGGGGATTTTTTAACATCATTTCCCCCAATTCACCCGGGCTGTGGGCTGTAAGATCCGGGGTTAGCCTGTAGGCAAAGGCCCTCTCATGGGCTGCCACCGGGACATCTTTGCCCTTGAGCCACCTTACCAGTTCCACAAATCCCCAGCGTTTTTTGGGGTTCTTATGGAGTAAACCCCGGATTAGGGTCTTAAAGCGCTGGGAACAATCAGCGGGGGGGTGGATATTTTCCTCCAAGCTAATATGGGCATGCACAATTTGCTGTGTATTCATCCCCAGGAAGGGACTCTTCCCCTTTAGCAGGTATAAAAGGGTAATACCCAGGGCGTAATAATCTACCTCATAGCCAAAAATGCCGGAAAACAATT
>JAAYSG010000054.1 GCA_012518435.1 Bacillota bacterium | reverse complement strand
CTTCTGGGCCTGGTAAGGATTTATAGCATCCAGGAGCAAGAGAAACCGGGTATCATCCCAGCGGGTGACAACATCTCCCTTACGCAGACAGGCCAACAAAACCTCCTGCAAGTGTACCATGGCCCGGGCCAGGTGGGAAAGGGATACGGGGACCCGGCCGGTTAGGGTTAAAACACCCAAGGGCACCTCCTGCCCCCTCCGCTCCGCCCGCCGCCGTTCTAAATTAAATATGGAACGAAATACATGGGGGTCACAGAAGAAAGCCCCCTCCCCCACCTTCTCATCACCCGGCCCATCCTCCGACCGGCCAGCACCTGCCGCAGCACTCTCCCTTTCCGCCTGGAGGAGCTCATAAATGCGGCGCATGGCGGGGGAAGGTTTAACCCCCAGCTCCCGATACAGGGCCGCAGTTATATACTGGTAGTGGGTCAAGGCCTGCTCCCATCTCCCGGTGTACAGCAGGGCCTCCAATAGGGGTATATGGAGGCCCTCTTCAAAGGGTTCTATGCGCACGGCCTCCTCACAGTGAGCAATTATATTCCTGTAGAGCCCCTGTTCCTTAAGAAGGGGCATGAGGGTAACCACTGCCTCCAGGTAGAGGCGGCGGTAGTAGTAGCGCTGTGATAAGACCCACTCGCTAAAGGCCTCTTCGGGGAGGTATTCCCCCTTATAGAGGGACAGGGCACTTTCCAAAAGAACCATGGCCCCGGCAGGATCTTCCCCCAGAATATCCTGGGCCTGGTGGCAGAGTTCCTCAAATTCCCGGGCATCCAACCAATAGTTGGCCCCGGTATTCCAGCGATAGCAACCCTGCTTAAAGATTATGTAATTGCCCCCGCCATCTCCCCCGCCATAGTTTATAAGCTGTCGCAGCCTATACACCGTTGTACGCACTACACCCTTAGGGTCCTGGTAGTCCTGCTCTGGCCAGAGGGCACCTGCCAAAACCTCCGGGTGCACCCCCTGCCCCCCCTTGGTAAGCAAATATTTCAGGAGCCCCCACAGGCGATAGGCCCTCTGGGCATCCCTGGTTAAGATCCTTTCCCCCCTGCTCACGCGAAAATTACCCAGGGTCTCTATGTGTAACATGGCTTGCCCCTTTTGGGGAACCAAGGCCACCACTCCCCCTCCCCAGCCAATTACGGCCACCCCCCCAGAACGGATTAAAGAATATACTGTAAACATAATTATAATATAGGGGGGAAGCCTTGTCCATTATTCCCAAAGATGGGTAACCGGCACAAGGGGAAGGCCCCCATGTACCGGTTACGCCTGGATACGGTGGGGAAGGCCAGGAAAAAACCCCCGGGGGAGGATTCCCCTAGGGGTTTTCTTATTCACAGGCAATCTTTATGTCCCCGCCCGCAGGCGGATAAACCGTCAGCTCCACAATTCCCGTCAAAACATCGGCATAGGTATATGATACCCGCTTGATGGGATATTTCCTTTCATCCAATTTGACAATAAAGATGCTGGGATAGATCTTTTCCAAAACACCTTCCCTGGTGACGGTTCTCTGCCGACCCCGGTTGGCCTTCAGCAGTATGCGACAACCCAAGTATTCCTTTAGGTTTGATCTAATCTCAGCCAGTGTAATCTGTGGGTTCCTTGCCATGGCTCCACCACCCTTCCCCTTTAGTTCCTTCTTGTTTAATGGCAATACTATAACATATCCTCAAGAACATGTCAAAGTAGCCATATATTATACACATATGGTTCGGGGTGTGTCAAGGAATAATTTTTGGGCCAAAATGCCATTTTGTAGGGGGGGATTAAATAAGACTTGGTATGGGCGGCCTTTCTCCCCTTTCCTATTAATATTTCCCTGGTCCAGCCCGCCCGATGAGGGCCACCATACTCCAGTACCCGGTGAAAAAGGAAAAGGGGGGAGGGGTTACACCGGCTCCCCCTCTCCCCGAAACATCCTCCTTCATAATCTGCCTAGGCAATGACAATGGGATCGATCAGGGAACCCCCCGTGCCCTTGATCTTCAGGGGCAGGGCAATGTAGACACCCTCGGTAACCCCAGCTGCACAGGCCTCCTCCAAATCCAGCACCTCCGTGAGGATAACGCCATTTTGCATAGACCAGCGATGGACCGGGTGTTCCGCTATCAGCATCTGTTCATAGGATACCGTATCAGAACCCGTTACTACTCCCCCGATGGAGGCCAAGTACTTTTGTGTCTCCAGGTTTGGGCCCGCTGCATCCCCACCGTAGCTTTCATCCTTTTTATGGAAGTATTTAATCATTCCGGTGCGGAAGAAGAAGGCGGTCGGTTCCTCCGGTTTCACCTTGATATCATTTTCCTCCATATAGCCCTTGACATCCTCCACGGTAATGGCATACTTGCGGGGCAGGGTTACTTCACCACCGGTATCCTCCCCACCCTTATACTTGAGCATATCCAAAATTACGGCCCGCACAACAATGGGGTGGAAGTTGGAACCATCCATCCAATTAGAACCCCACCACTCCCGGGCCCCAGCTGCGTCCACCTCACCACCCAACACAATCTTCTCACCCCGTGTTTCCCCAATATGACAGAGGGCATCCATGTGGGTTCCGGCATGCATGCAGGTTACCAGCATTTCGTTGTAGAGGGTTGCCGGGGCACCCACATCCTCCGTGTCACCATGCCACTTATAGGGCAGTACTTGGAAGGGGGGATGGCCGGGCCAGAGGGGCATATCATGGCTCCGTACCACGCCCAGGTCATAAACTTCCCCACTTTTAATGCGGCTCAGCAAGTAGGGGTTCATTTTGGGCCGGGGCAACTTTCCGTATCCACCTTTCATTTTGCAACCTCCTCCTATAATTTTGCCTATCCCTTCACTTTCCAACCGGTCCCATTATCTTTGTTGGCCACTCACCCCCGTTTGTAGCAAATGTCCACTTGGGCTTTCCCAACCGGTTACCCACTAGCCCATCATAGTTGTGCAATAATTATAAACATATAAAGGTAATTCCATACACTGGGAGAAAAACCCTTCCTCCCTTGTAAATCTTGGCCAACTTTGCCCCTAATCCCCAGCCGGCAAAACCACCGGGTTCTTTGTCCATTTCTAGCCCCCATGTATGTAATATTTGCCCTCCATTCCTAACATACTAAGCAGTACAATCCCAATAGGGATTATTTCCTGTCAAGTTCCAAATACCCATAAAGGGAGGATGATGTCATGTTGCGCGCCTTAATTTCCCCCGGAAGGTATGTCCAAGGGGCGGGGGCCCTGGGTAAGTTCGGCACCTATGCTGCCCCCCTGGGTGAGAAAGCCCTCTTGATAGGCAGTAGGAGCGCTCTAAAACAGGGTGGAGACCAACTTTCCGCCGGATTGGGGGGAATCACCGCCCTACCAGTGGAATTTGCCGGTGAGGCTTCCAAAAAAGAAATCAAGCGCCTCCAGGAGAAGGGGCAGGCCGAAGGGGTTGATTTCATAATTGGCTTTGGGGGTGGCAAGGCCATTGACACGGCCAAGGCAGTGGCTCATTATTCCGGCCTTCCCGTGGCTATAATACCCTCCATCGCGGCCACCGATGCCCCAACCAGTGCCCTTTCCGTTATCTATAGCGAGGAGGGTGTCTTTGAAGAGTATTTGCCCCTCCCCCGGAACCCCGATTTGGTCTTGGTGGACACCAGCCTCATTGCCCGGGCCCCGGTCCGCTTTCTTGTATCCGGAATGGGGGATGCTTTGGCCACCAAGTTCGAAGCAGAGGCCACCAGCCGGGGACGAAGGTCCACCCTGGCGGGGGGTACCCCCACGGATGGTGCCCTATCCCTGGCCAACCTCTGCTACGAAACCCTAGTGGAATATGGGCCGGCCGCCAAGGCCGCCGCTGCCCAACAGGCCGTTTCACCGGCCCTGGAAAGGATTGTGGAAGCCAATACCCTCTTAAGTGGTATTGGTTTTGAAAGCGGTGGTCTGGCCGCCGCCCATGCCATTCATAATGGCTTTACGGCCCTGGGGGAAACAGATTCCATCTTCCATGGGGAAAAGGTGGCCTTTGCCACCATTGCCCAGTTGATCTTGGAGGACCAGCCCATGGATTTAATTGAGGAGGTCATCTGTTTTTGTCAAAATGTGGGTCTCCCCACCAGCCTGGCCCAGCTGGGTATCAAGGAGATCGTCCCGGAAGATATAATGAGGGTAGCCCAAGGGGCTACCGCAGAAGGTGAAACTATACACAATGAGCCCTTTCCCGTAACGGCCCCAATGGTCTACAACGCCATCCTCAGTGCCGATGCCCTGGGCAGGGAATAAATACCCCCTAATAGGGTGATTTGGGGAAACCCAGGCGGTATTTCCCCCTGGTCTCAACACCCCCGAGGCCCGTATGACCGGTAATAGTTGCTCGCAGGGCATCGGCTATAACCAGGGTCTGGCCAATGGGAGTGTAGGCCACCTTCTCCGAAAGCAGGACCGGATCCAGACAATGGATGAGGACCCGCTGGGGGGAGCTGGCAAAATTTGCCCCCGCCCCTATGAGGGCCTCATAATGGGATTGGCAGGCACCGGCGATTATGACCAGGTTGTCAAAGTTGCTCTCATGGTGCCTGGCCCTATAAACCGCCTGAACAAAATTGGGAGAGTTCCTATAGCTGGCCAGGTCGTGGAAGTCCCTGCGGTCCTTCAAAAGTCCATCATGGCCCGTCAAGACCAAAATGTCCGGCTGGTATTTCTCCAAAAGTCCCCCCACCCGTGGGGGCATTTCCGCCTCGGGGAGGCAAAAACCATTGGCCTTGACTTCCAACTGTTTGTAGGTCTCTAGGCAAATTTTTAAATACTCCTCATCCCCATCAAGATGAAGGACGGTGCCGGGAACCTCAAAAAAAGGGGCCCCATTCCCTCCTTCGGTACGGTAGCCGTGCCTATCCGCCATGACCATTTCCCGGCGGCTGAAGGCCTCCCCCAAACATTTTTGGTTGCGCCGGATTACCTTCTGGCGAAAGGCCCGCAAGGCCTCGGGAGAAACCCGCTCCAAATCAAATAGGGGGGCATCGGCACACAGCCGTACATCCAGACCCTTAAGGAAGGCCGTCTCCAGAAACCCCTCCCTATGGATTTTGACCACCTTAAAATATATATCCATCCCATAAGATTTTCTTCCCACCACATCACCAATCTTAATTTTTCCCATGTCCCCACCTCCTTGGTAAAGGAACCCTCTTTTACATTATGTCTGCTTCCCACCAAGGGTGATAAAAAAGGTGGAGGGGGAGTACCCCCCTCCACCTTTTATTTTACCATTTTTCCTCTCCCCATGGTGGGGCCCATCAGGCACCGATACTGGGTTTTTCCTCCTTCATCCTCTTTAAGACATTGTTAGATTCCACCACCAGGAAGATGGCCAGGACAAAGAGGAGGACACCGGGAACACCCAGGACAAAATTCCCTGTGCTCAAGTTGTCCCGGATGAGGAAAACCAGGGCCGTCAAGGTGGCGGCAAACATGAAGAACATGGGATACATGGTGGGTCGACGATCCCTATTGAGGGATGTCAACCAAACCGTGGCCGTCAGTAGGGCCAGGGCCGCCAAGAGCTGGTTGGCACTACCGAATATGGGCCAGATGGCTGCCCAGTTGCCGGAAATGGCCAAGGCACCGGCCAAGATAACTGTAACCAAGGTGCCGATGTACTTGTCGGCCAGGCCGGGGGCCCGGGTGGAAAAGAATTCTTCCCAGGCATAGCGGCCCAAGCGGGTGGCCGTGTCCAGGGAAGTAAGGCAGAAGGCATTGACGGCCAGGGCACCAAAGGTGGTCCCAAAGGCCACCGGAATACCAAAGTGGCTCATAAACTGTCCAACACCAGCAGAAAAGACCCCGGTGGGGCCACCCATTTCCACAAGGGCTGTATCATAACCATCCTTACTCAGGTAGGCCACCGTGGCCAAGGCCACTAGGGCCAGCAATCCTTCGATGAGCATGCCGCCATAGCCGATAACCTTGGCATCCTTTTCATTGGCCAACTGCTTGGAGGTGGTACCAGAGGATACCAGGGAGTGGAAGCCAGAAATAGCCCCACAGGCCACCGTCACAAAAAGCATGGGGAACAAGTAACCTGCCCCAGTTTTCCAGGCCACAAAGGCCGGAAATTCCAGGGTGGGATTGCCGATAATTAGTCCAATGAGGGCTCCAAACAAGCTGGCATAAAGTAAGAAGGAGTTCAGATAATCCCGGGGCTGGAGGAGAATCCAGACCGGTAGTACAGAGGCGATAAAGATATAGAAAAGGCAGAAATAGGTCCAAAATGTAGCCGATGCATAGATGGGAAATTGCACTCCCAGCCAGACACAGAGGAAAAGAAGAATGACACCAACTACCGTTCCAAGTCCCAGGGGAACCTTATAGCGGTGGATGGCCAAACCAAATATCGCTGCCAAAACCATAAATAAGAGAGATGTGGTGGCCACCGCCGGAACAGCCACAAAGGTGTTCACCACCAAGATGGTAAAGACTGCCACCACCAGGACCAGGGTCAAATAGGAGAAGCAGAGGAAGAAAAACTGTCCCCTCTCCCCAATATGGACCCGAACCACTTCGCCGATGGACTTCCCTTCGTGGCGGGCCGAGGCAACCAGGGCGGCGTAGTCATGCACCCCGCCAAAAAATATACTCCCTATTACCACCCAAAGGAAGACCGGAACCCAACCAAAGACGGCCGCCGCAATGGGGCCGGTGATGGGCCCGGCGCCGGCAATACTGGCAAAGTGGTGTCCCAAAAGGACCGGAGCCTGGGTAGGCACATAGTCCACACCATCATACATGGTTTCAGCCGGTGTCTTGGCCTCGGGATCAATGGCCAGAACCTGCTCCGCCAGGTATTTGCCGTAAAAGACATAACCGATGAACAAAAGAATTGCACCCAAAACGACCATTAAGGTGGTGCTCATGCACAAGACCTCCTTTGATCTCTGGTCAAACAACCCCCGACTAAAATAGGCCTAACAACAGCGCTCCTTCACCTCCCCTTTCCCGGGCACCCGGTAGGCCTCCCGCAGCGAGCGTCCGGCCTTGTTGGTATATAGCTCAGCAGTGGTTAAATCCACCAGCAAAAGCCTCAATTCACACCAACCCTGAAGGAAAAACCTGAAGGAGCGGCTATAACGGAAATTTTCCACAAGGCGCTTCACCTGGTCATCGACACCACCGCCGACCAGCAAAACCCCCGTCAGGGTAGAGGACATATGTTCATCACTGGGAACAATCAACTCCTCAATGGCTTCCTGGAGGAAGGCACAAAAGTCCCGGACCTTTGCCGGTGTAATTTCCCCTGTCCTTTGCACCAATACCGTTTCGTGGTTTTCGTAGGCATAAAGGGTGATCCTTTTGCTGAAGAAGTACTTTTCATTGCGCATCTTAAACTTGGCCACCAGATCCATACTTTTGCCGGCCACCCTTTCTCCCCAGAAGAGATCGAAGTAAGGTTCCAGTCTTTCCGCAATAGTCTGTAAATACTCAGCATACATTGGCATTGGTTACACCCCTCCTCACCCCGATGATACCAAAAACCGCTGATGCCCAACCACCATATTGGGATCAGCGGTATAAATTACCACATAAACGGTTTTATATCAATGCCCAACGGTTTAGCCCTTTAAAGGATTGAACCCAGTCTTTCCCGTAGTTCCGGGGCCCGCCGCCGGCTGACCGGTATTTCCATATGGTCGCAGTCATCCATAAGCAGAAGGTAGCTGCCGTGAAACCAGGGTACAATCTCCGCAATGTGATCCAAATTGACCAGGTAACCCTTATGGGCCCGAAAAAAACGGCGGCCCAGGCGTTCCTCCAGCTCTGTTAGGGTGCTACGCACCTGATATTCCTTACTTTTGGTCTTTACCAAGACATCCTTTTCTCGGCAGTAGGCAGCACAAATATCCTCCACGGGCAGTAGCACAATGCGGTCGTTAATATCCACCGGGAGGCGGGTAATCCCCTCCCCTTCCCTTATCCTTTCCAGCAAAACCTCCAGGCCGCGGGCCAAATCCTCCCGCCTGTAGGCCTCCCGCAGGGACAGGAGCCGCTTCACCGTCTGGGCCACCCTTTCTTCCTGAAAGGGCTTTAAAATATAATCCACGGCACTTACCCGAAAGGCCTCCAGGGCATAAGTATCAAAGGCGGTGGCAAAAACAAAGAAGGGCGGTTCCTCCTCCCCGGCCAAAATAGTTTCTGCAACACTAAAGCCATCCCCTTCTGGCATTTTGATATCCAAAAAAACAACCTCTGGCTTTAGATGGGAAATTAATTTTAGCGCCTCCGGCCCACTGGCGGCATCCCCGACCACCTCCACCACCCCCGTCTCCTCCAAGAGATACTTCAGCTCCGAACGGGCCGGGGCTTCATCGTCCACCACCAGGGCCCTTAGCCTAGCTAACTGAGCGGTGTCCATGTTCCTCCACCTCCAGGGGTACGGCAAAACTAACGCTTGTCCCTTCCCCATAGATGCTGTCAATGGTGAGAATACAGTCCGGGCCATAAATATTCTTTAGGCGTTCACTAACATTGCTAAGGCCAATTCCGGTGGAAATTGTCCCCCTCCTCACCTCCTCCAGGGTTTCACTGGTCATGCCAATACCGGTATCCCTCACCTGCAAGTGCAGGTTGCCCCCCTTTAGGGAGGCCGAAATACAGACCTCCCCCCCGGCGGGCTTGGGGACAATACCATGCTTGACGGCATTTTCCACCAGGGGTTCCAAGGTCAGGCGGGGAAGTTTTACTTGCAGAAACTCCGCCGGTACCTCCCGCAGCAGCTTGAGCTTAGAACCAAAGCGGGCCTGCTCCAGGGCCATGTAGGCCCCCACATGCTCCAACTCCTCCTTTAGGGTGCAAAAATCCCCGGCACCCACCAGGTTGCGGCGAAAGTAAGCGGCCAAGTCCAGGAGCAGGGTGCGGGCGGTGCTGGGCTTAGTCCGACAGAAGGAAACAATTGTGTTAATGGCATTGAAGAGAAAATGGGGGTTGATCTGGGCCTGCAGGGCCGTCAGTTCTGCCTCGGCGGCCAGCTCGGCCCGCCGGGAGGCCTCTGCCAATTCCAGCTGGGTGGAAAAAAGTTGGGACAGGCCCGAGGCCACTTCAATATCCACCGGTGTTATGCCCCCGGCCTGGGCCCGATACAATTTTAAGGAACCGATGACCCGGTTCTGGCAAAGGAGAGGGACCACGACCCCCGATTGCAAAAGACAGTTCTCCTCACTGCAACCAATTGTGGCCTTGGTTTGGGCCACGTCCACCATTCCCTGCCTCAGCACCCGGGCCGTGGCCTTGGTCCGGAGGGGAGTGCCTGGTTGATGATGATCGGACCCCACACCCTCAAAGGCCAAAATTTTACTGCCATCGGTAATGGCCACCGCGTCTATATCGGTGAGTTTCATGATTAGGCGGGCCGTGGCGGAGGCCGAGGCCTCATTTAACCCCTGCTTCAGATGGGGCAAGGATAGGCGGGCAATCTCCAGCACCTTTTGGGTTTGCGCCGCACTGATGCGGTTTTCTTCCGCGGTGAGGCTCTCCAGCATGGTGATAAAAATAGCGACACCGGCCCCGTTGACCAGGGTCATGGGAAGGGCAATCATCTTTACCAGTTGCAAGGAGGCGGCGAAGGGACGGGCAAATATAAGTAAAATTGCCATCTGGAGCAATTCCCCCAAAAGCCCGGTGGCCAGGCCTATCTCCCAGTCGACCTTTTGCACCTTCCGGGCCACCAGGCCCCCCAATAGGCCCTCCAGGGTAGTGGAAAGACCGCAGGCAAAACCAGTAAACCCCCCCAAGGACCAGCGGTGAAGGCCGGCCATGGCCCCGGCTCCCAGCCCCACCCAGGGACCACCGATGAGCCCTGCCACCACGGCCCCCACTGCCCGGGAATTGGCAATGGCCCCTTGGACCTCAATTCCCCAATAACTACCCGCCAGGGTGAAAAGGCCAAAGGCTATGGTGAGGAGAATTTTATCCCGGCCGCTGGCCATTTTACTCAAGGCTCGCCTAAAGACCGGGATGCGGCTGAAGATAAAGGCACTGGTGGCAATGACACACATCCTCAGGGTCAATTCCAATAATAACGGGAGCAAAACTTCCCACCTCCCCGCCGGGCCCTAGCCCCCATAAGCAACCTTTCCCCCCCCTCGGGGGGGGAATAATGACAGACCACTCCTTAATTATTATACAACAAATTTAAGCAAGAAAAAAATATTCTGTAGATTTTCCTTCCTCCGGGCAAATGTTCACCCCCTTTACCGCCGCGACATATTATAAAAATAAGTGGGTACAACCTTTTTTAGGAGGGAAGGCCAATGCTGGCTGCTGTGGTCCCGGCCCAGAACGAGGAAAAAAGAATTACCCGGGTTCTTCGTCATCTGCGCACCGTGGGGGTGGATATTATCCTCCCGGTGGTGAACGGCTGTAGCGACAACACCCTGTGGGAAATAGAAGCCCTGGATTGGCCGGAAATTAAAATCCTCCACTTTTCTCATAGCTTGGGCATTGATGTTCCCCGCAGTATTGGGGCCAAGGTGGCCCGGGATATGGGGGCAGGATGTGTCCTCTTTGTGGATGGGGATATGGTGGGGGAACTCATTGCCCCCCTCCTGTCATTGGAAGAGGCCATTAGAAAGGAAGTTGACTTGGCCCTAACCGATTGCTACCCCACCAGTGATTACCATTCCCCCCTTACCCAGCAGGTCCTCTTCTTCCGCCGCCGGCTCAACAGCCTTTGTGGTCTGGAAGAATTGGGAGTAGCCTCCCCTTCCCACGGCCCAGTGGCCGTATCCCGGCACTTTTTGTACCAGGTCCCCCTCCAGGCCCTGGCCATTCCCCCCCTGGCCCTGGCCAAGGCCCACCTATCCCAGCTTACCATCCGGGTGGCGGCCTCCATCCCCCATAAAAACCTCCAGTCAGCCGTCAAAAACGACCGCCACGCCCACCTGGTGGCCGATACCATCATCGGCGACTGCCTGGAAGCCCTCTGTCACTACATGGGTATCCCCCCTTCCCGTTCCTTTCAAGGACGGGAGTATCTGGGCTATCACCCCCAGCGCCGCTGGGATATTCTAGCAGACTTTTTCCAGCGCTAGACAAAGGCACCCTCTCCACAGAATGACTGGGGTGAAGGGTGCCCCTCTAGGCCAATAGTGCATATACCAGTTATACCTCTATAATAATGGGCAGGATAATGGGCCTCCTACCCGTTTCCTGATAAAAGTAGTCACTTAGGACATTCTTTAGATGGGTTTTTATCAGGGACCACTCGGTGATTTCCCTCTTTTCAATGGCAGCCATTTCCGCTGCAGCCCGCTTGCGGGCCTCCTCCAGTATATCCTCCGATTCCCGCACATAGACAAAACCCCGGGTCACTATATCCGGGCCGGAAATAAAGTTACCACTTTGCTTTTCCATCACCACCACAGCCACCAAAAAGCCATTCTCCGCTAAATTCTGCCGATCCCGGAGGACAATATTGCCCACATCGCCAATACCCAAACCGTCGATGAGAACCGGACCCGCCGGAACCTTTCCCCCCCGGCTAATACCCCTACGGGTAAACTGGAGCCGCTCCCCCAATTCCGGGAGAATAACCCTTTCCTTGGCAATACCCACCTCACCGGCCACCTCCCGAAAGGCGTTCAGGTGGCGGTACTCGCCGTGGAAGGGGATGGCATAGCGGGGTTGCAAGAGGTTGAGCATGAGCTTTATTTCCTCCTGGCTGGCATGTCCGGAGACATGCACTTGGCTGCCGTAGATCACATCGGCCCCCAGGCGGAAGAGGTTGTCAATGTTGCGGCCCACTACCTTTTCATTTCCCGGTATGGGGGTGGCGGAAATAACCACCGTATCACCGCGTTTAATGCGGATTTGCCGGTGATCCCCATTGGCAATGAGGGTCAGGGCGGCCATGGGTTCCCCCTGGCTCCCGGTGGTTATGAGTACTACCCTTTCATCGGGCAAGGAATGTATCTCGGCTAATTCCATGAGGGTACCCTTGCCTATATTAAGGTAGCCCATTTCCTCTGCAACGGCAATATTGTTGCACATGCTCCTACCGGCAACGGCCACTCGCCGTCCGTAATGTTCCGCCGCTGTAATTATCTGCTGTAGGCGGTGGATGTTGGAGGCAAAGGTGGCGATCAAGAGCCTCCCCCGGGATTCGGCAAAAACCTTATCCAAGGCTTCACCCACCACCCTTTCCGAGGGGGTGTAACCGGGGTGATTGGCATTGGTGGCATCACAGAGCATGGCCAGTACCCCCTCCTTGCCCAGCTGCCCCAAGCGGCAGAGGTCGGTAAGACGGCCATCAATGGGATTGGGGTCAATCTTAAAATCCCCAGAATGATAAATTATTCCCCGGGGGGTATGAATGGCAATCCCGCAGCCGTCGGGAATGCTGTGATTCACCCGCACCCATTCCACCTGAAAGGGGCCCAATTTTACCCACTGGCGTCCTGGTTCAACAACATTTAGGGAAACCTTCTTTAAAAGGCGATGTTCCTCCAGCTTTCTTTCCAGAAGGCCAATGGTTAGCTTGGTCCCATAAACAGGGGCCTTAACCCGGGGGAGAACATAGGGCAGGGCCCCGATGTGATCCTCATGGCCATGGGTCAAAATAAAGGCCCGCACCCGCTGGGCATTTTCCTCCAGGTAGGCAGTGTCGGGTATCACCAGATCAATGCCAAATTGCTCCTCATCGGGAAAGGCGATCCCGCAGTCGATGACCAGGATGTCTTCCCCATATTCAATGGCTAAAATATTCTTCCCAATCTCCCTAATCCCCCCCAGGGGGATGAGGGAGAGGATATCCTTCTTCAGTGTTTTTCACCTCCCATCCACAGGCCCTATGGCCCGTCATGATCCTTGTTTTCTTCTATCCCCATTTCCGTAACCTTTATAATCTCTGTCTGTAGCAAGGCCTCCTTTACAAGCTCCTCCACGGGCAGTCCTGCCTCCGCCGCCGCCACCTGCTTGAGGCGGGGCCTGGTGGCGGGACGCCGGGGGACAAAGAGGGTGCAGCAATCATCATAGGGAAGAATGGAAGTCTTATAGGTGTCTATCCTTTGGGCCAACTCTATAATTTCCACCTTATCCAGCCCAATGAGGGGCCGAAAAACCGGCAGATCCACCACAGCATCGGTGGCCCGCAGACCCTCCAGGGTTTGGCTGGCCACCTGCCCAATACTCTCCCCCGTTACCAGGGCCTGGGCCCCCTGCCGGTGGGCCAGCTCCTGGGCCAGGCGCATCATCATACGGCGCATTAAAATAGTACCCAATTCCTCCGGGCAATGAAGACTGAGGGCCTTTTGGATCTGGGTGAAATGAACAACATGCAGGGGCAACTGGCCCCCGTAGGCCGCCAAAACCCGGCAAAGATCCACAACCTTTCCCTTGGCCCGCTCCCCAGTAAAGGGAGGGCTATGAAAGTAGACGGGAAGAATATTGACCCCCCTCTTCATGGTCAGCCAACCGGCCACGGGGCTGTCAATACCACCGGAAAGAAGAAGGACAGCCCGACCGCCGGTCCCCACCGGCAGCCCCCCGGGCCCCGGCAGCATACGGGCATACACATAGGCTTCCCGGCGAATTTCCACCACAACCCTTATGTCGGGCTCATGCACATCAACGGACAGGCCCTTCGTATTTTGCAAGAGGTGGGCCCCAACAAGCCGATTTATTTCCAGGGAATTATAGGCAAAGGATTTATTGGCCCGCCGGGCCTCCACCTTAAAGGTGTTGCCTCCCCCCTCTTGCCGGGCCAGGTCCAGTTGGGATAGGGCCTCCTCCTTAATGTGGGCCAAATTTAGGGGCAGGCGCCGGGCCGGGCTGAGGGAAACGATGCCAAAGACCTTCTCTAGGCGTGATAGGGCCTGGGACAAATCCCCCGGCACTTCCACAAAAATGCGCCCGTGGGTACGGTGGCAACGGCATCCCCCAAGGGGGGCCAGGGCCTCCCTTATCCGATTGAGGAGGATATTCTGAAAGTAAAGGCGGTTTTTCCCCTTTAAACCCAATTCACCAAAACGAACCAAAATCAGATCCTTCAACTTTTGTTACCTCCGATAAAAAAGACGCAGTTCCGCCACCAGTTCCGGCAGCTGCGCCAGCACATAATCCACCTCTTCCCTTTGGTTAAAGGGGGAAAGACTAAAGCGCAGGGTGCCGGCGGCATCCTCCTTTGCCAGCCCCAGGGCACTGAGGACATGGTCCGGTGCAGTCCGCCGCGAGGAACAGGCGGAGCCGGTAGAAACATATATACCCACCTCGCTCAGGGCATGGACCAGGGTTTCGCCCCTGATCCCGGCAAAGGTAATGTTGGCAATATGGGGTGCCCCCCCCACCCGGGGACCATTGAGGCGGGTG
>JAAYSG010000008.1 GCA_012518435.1 Bacillota bacterium | reverse complement strand
GGACTCCCTGATTAAAAGTCAGGTGCTCTGCCGACTGAGCTAATGGCCCGTAAAGGCTTTCTACGGAATCTAATGATACTATAATTTTTCTTGGGTGTCAAGTAAAACGAAGGGGTTTGTTGTAGAACGACCAGGGTTTCGTTCACAGAAGTTTAATCAGTTAAAAAAGGTGTTGCAAAGAGTGGGTATCCCTAAGGTATTATGGAGTTGGAAAGGCACCCAAGTACCATAGAAGGGAGACCCACCCAATAACATTATACAGGCAACTTAGGGCCTCTGGCAACCCCTCCAGGCCGCAAGGCAAACAATTATTTCCCACGGCGTAAAATTTCCCGGGCAACAACAACACCAGCGGCGGAGGCCTGGATTAGGCCCCGGGTTACCCCGGCACCGTCTCCGGCGGCAAAGAAATTTGTCAACTGAGATTCCAGGGCCTGGCTTAATTCCAAACGGGAGGAATAAAACTTGGCCTCAATCCCATAGAGAAGGGTGTGACGAGAGTTTGCCCCCGGTGCCACCACATCCAGGGCTTCCAACATTTCCAAAATACTTACCAGGTGCCGGTAAGGAAGGACCAGGCTTAGATCGCCCGGGGTGGCATCCTTTAGGGTTGGTTCCACCATTCCCCGGGCAATCCGTTCCTCGGTGGAACGGCGACCCGAAAGTAAATCCCCTAACCGCTGGACTATAACCCCTCCTCCCAGCAAATTGGCCAGGCTGGCAATATGCTTTCCATAGGAAATGGGTTCCTTAAAGGGTTCGGTAAAGGTTTTGCTCACCAGGAGGGCAAAGTTGGTATTGTTTGTCTTCCGCTGGGCATAGCTATGGCCATTAACTGTCAGGAGCCCAAAGTTGTTTTCCACAACTACCTCCCCATGGGGACTCATGCAAAAGGTCCGCACCCGGTCGTCAAAGAACTTAGAATGGAAGATAAACTTTGATTCATAGATAACATCTGTTATATGATCGAAAATAGGTGCTGGAAGTTCCACCCTCACCCCAATATCAACGGGGTTTATTTTGGTTTTCAGACCCAGCCGGGTGGCCTCCCGGGCAAACCATTCGGAACCTTCTCGTCCCGGGGCCGCAATGACATACTTGCCCAAAATCCTGTCCCCGCCCTTGGTCTCTACCCCAAGCACTGTATCATTTTCCACGATGATATGTTCTACCTTGGTATCTGTCCGTATTTCCACCCGCTCACTTAGGTAATCCCGCATGTTTTTTAGAATTTCGTAACATTTATCCGTCCCCAGGTGCCGAATGGGAGCAGGAATTAATGCCAGGTCGGCCCGGGCGGCCTGGCGCTGGATAGGGCGAATTTCTTCCATGTCGGTACCATAGATCTTGGTGGGGGCACCAAAACGACAGTATACATCATCGGCATAAGCAATGAGTTCCCGCACCTTGGCCTTGCCTTGGTATTCATCAAGCCAGCCCCCAAATTCGGTTGTTAGGGTCAACTTGCCATCACTAAAGGCCCCGGCACCACCCCAGCCACTAACTATGGAGCAGTTGGGGCAATGGTAGCATTGTTCTTCACCTTTGCGGGGGCAATGGCGTTGGCCAATGTTTTTGCCCTTTTCCAGGATCAGTATCTTGTGCCTGCCCTCGGCCGCTAATTCCAAGGCGGCAAAAATGCCGGCGGGGCCAGCACCTATTATGATGACGTCATATTTTTCCATGTTATTACCCCTTTCGGGATATTTTGCCCCCACATAAACACTGGGGCTATTCCGTTTTGCCTCCGGGGCGGCACTGGGACCTCCGCCCACAGTTTGCGGGGGTTCCCAGCACAATATTAATGATAGCAAAGCCGGGGGAAAAAATCAAAGAAAAAGGCGAACAATATGCGCCTTTTTACTGGTAATGTTCGCCTATCTCGCCCCTTCCAGCGGAAAAGCCTCAATTTTTCGGCCTTTGCGCATTTCTGCGGCAATTTTTTCTCGATAGTCTTCGCCATCAAGGGGCAGTATATCGCCAGACATCTCCAATAAGCGCCCCACGACCTTTTCCCCTAATCTCTCTTCTATCCAGGTAATGGTTCGGTTGGTGGTAATTATAATGGGGTTTTCATCCTCATAGCGGGCATTTATAATTTCGTATAGTTTGCCCCGCTCCCATTCGGTAAAGCGTTCCGCCGCCGCCAGATCGTCCAGGACCAGAAGATCGGTCTCCTTTACCACTTGGAGGAGGTCCCTTTCCCTCTTGTTGCTCCGCTCATAACTATCCCGAATTTCGTTTAGCAGTTCTATGACAACCACAAAAATGCCATCATACCCCTGCCGCAGCACCTCCTGGAGAATAGCCGCCGCCAAATGGGTTTTTCCCCGGCCCACGTCACCCAAAAAGATCAAGCTCCTGCCCATTTGACGGTAGGAGGCAAAGTTTTCTGCATAATCCCGGGCCGCCTCATAGGCAATTCTATTTCCCGGCGCCGTCTCAAAATTGGCAAAGGTGCGTTTGCGAAACTTTCGCCGAAGACGGGCCGAAGATAACTTTTTTTCCCACCCCCGTTGTCGGCCCAACTGCTGCCTCTCTTGGATACAGCTACAAGGCCGGGATAAGATCTGGTCCTCCTCCCGGTAGTAGAGCTTCTCCAAGTCTTTGCATTGGGAGCAGTAGTAGCTGCCGGCGGGATAGAGGCGATATTGGACCTGGCCGCCCATTTCAAACTTGACATGGTGTTCTTCCCTGGGATCGGGGATGCTCCCCTCCTGGAGGGCCAAGCGTTCCCTCTTTATTTCTTCCACCCGCCGCTGAATTATATCCTTCCGGGGGGGAATATCTTTATTTTCCTCAACGGCGATAGTATTGATAGTACCGATCCTTTGTAAAGTCAAGGGGTCCTTCATCCTTTCTTTGCCAGCCCATTTTTTTTGCCAAGTGCTGGTCAACGATAAAGCCTGCTTCTTCAATCTTAGTTAGGGCCCAACGGGGCACTCCTTTTTCCAACCAGTTGAGGGCAGTGCGTTCTAAAAAGGTGAGGGAGCGTCCGTCTACTCCAAGACAATACTGGATGGCCGTTTTTAAAATCCTTCTTTCCCCCTCATTACGACAATCTTCGGGGAGGGCCAGGAGCCGATCATAGGTTAGGGGTTGGACGGTGCCCAGTTTTTGCTGCAGGTATTGGAGCAGAAGCCCTTCTATTTCTTTGTCAAGTTTACCCTCTGGAGTGGACACGGCAAACCCTCCTTCTAAAGGAATGGCTAGAATCCTACAATAAGTAATTCTGCATGGGCCCACTTCTTTCCTCCCTAGCCAGTATTAGGGTCAATGGAAGCAAAAAAAAGCGCTTGGCAGAGCCAAGCGGCAATTTAGGCTTCCTCCGGTTGGTAACTGAGGTCGCGAAAACGCATAATATTTTTAAGAAAGGCCAACTGAATTAACCCCGTGGGTCCATTGCGCTGTTTCCCGATAATAATTTCCGCAATGCCCCTTTCCTCTGAATCAGGATTGTAGTACTCATCCCGATAGAGGAGGGCGACCACATCAGCATCCTGCTCAATGGCCCCAGATTCCCTAAGGTCGGAGAGAACGGGTCTTTTGTCCTGGCGCTGTTCCACCGCCCGGCTGAGCTGGGAAAGGGCCACCACGGGAACCGACAATTCCCGGGCCAGGGCCTTTAAACCCCGGGATATTTCCGTGATCTCCTGTTGGCGGCTATCCAGGGAACGCCTTCCATCCAACAGCTGTAAATAATCAACTATGACCAGGGCCTGCCCCTGCTCCTGCACTAAACGCCTGGCCTTGGCCCTGATATCCATTACCGTCATGATGGGGGAATCATCAATATAAATGGGGGCCTCACTATAGCGGGCCATGGCCGCAGTTAAAAGGAGCCAATCCTCCTCATCCAAAAAACCGGTCCGGAGTTTTTGCCCGTCTATTCCGGCCTCACTGCACAGAAGCCTCTGAATCAACTGCTCCCTGGACATTTCCAGGCTAAAAATAGCCACCGGGATCTTGGCCTCCAGGGCCACGTGTTGGGCCACATTGAGGGCAAAGCTGGTTTTCCCCATGGATGGACGCCCCGCAATCACAATGAAATCTGCAGGTTGCAACCCCGCGGTAAGGAGGTCCAAATCCTTAAAGCCGGTGGGAATACCCGTCAGGCCGCCCTTGTTCTGGTAAAGGTATTCAATGCGGTCATAGGCTGCGGAAATAATATCCTTAACCTGGACAAAACCGGAAGTATCCCGATACTGGGATACCCGTAAAATAATCTGCTCCGCCTCATCAAGGATGGCGGAAGCATCATGGGCAGCCTCATAGCTATTTTGAATGATCCGGGTGGCCTCCCGAATCAAACGCCGCAGGATGGATTTGTCTTCCACTATGCGGGCATAGTGCTCCACATTGGCTGCCGTAGGCACACTTTGGGCCAGGGTTGTTAGAAAGGCTAGGCCCCCTGCCTTTTCCAGCCAGTCCCTCCGGCGCAAGGCCTCAGTTACCGTCACCAGGTCCGCCGGTTTGCCCTCCTCCTCCAAGCTCAAAATGGCCTGGAAAATATAGCGATGGGCATCCCGGTAAAAGTCTTCCGGCTGCAAAATTTCCGCTGCTATGAGGACAGCCTCCCGTTCCAGGAACATTGCCCCCAACACCGATTGTTCTGCTTCTAGGCTAAAGGGTGGTACCCGATCGAAACTAGTAGCCATTATTCCTCCTCCGCCCACACATGTTCCAAAATTTCCTCCACCGTATCCACCAACACCACCTCTACTCCCCCATTATCCGGGGGAATATGGTCCTTATTTTCCCGCGGCAAAATAATTTTTTTCATGCCGGCCTGGCGGGCACCGTATATTTTTTCCGGGATGCCCCCCACCTCTTTTACCCTTCCCTGGATGGAAATTTCGCCGCTGACGGCCACATCCTGTCGCAGGGCCCTGTTTTTGATGGCACTATATAGGGCCAGAAAAATAACGGCACCGGCGGAGGGGCCATCCACTTGGGCTCCCCCGATAACATTGACATGGAGGTCATAATTGCCTATTTCTTCCCCACTTATCCTACGAATAACGGCTGCGGCGTTAAAAACAGAATCCTTGGCCATGGATCCGGCCGTATCATTAAACCTTATCCTACCCTGGCCTTCCTCCAAGGCGGGAAAGGCCGCCGCTTCCACCTCCAGCACCAGACCCAAAAAGCGGTTCACCCCTAGGCCAAAGGCTCTGCCAACCTCCGGCCGGGGAGAGGCCTTGGCAGTTAGCGGCGAAAGGCGCCGCATTTGCAAAACCCGCCGGGCTTGATTTATGCCTATAACATGGGATTTGCCCTTTTCCCACCGCTGCTGCAAGGTTAGCCCGTAGGCATCGGCCAAGACATTGACAGCCTGCCTGGCCTCTATGGTGCTGGCGCTTATCAGCTCCACGGCGGGGCGGGTGATTCGAACCCCCAGACGCTCCGCCGCCTCCCGCACAATTTTCCTGATATCCCCGGTGGTTAGGGGGGAAAAGAAGACCTCGGCACAGCGGGAGCGAATGGCCGGGTTTATTTCTTCCGGGCTCCGGGTAGTGGCACCGATGAGGATGAAGTCTGCCGGTGCCCCCTCCTTAAAGAGCTTTTTAATATACTTGGGTACCCGGGGATCATCGGGATCATAGTAGGAGGAATCAAAGGTAACCCTTTTATCCTCCAAGACCTTGAGGAGTTTACCCTGGAGCATGGGATCAATTTCACCGATCTCATCGATGAATAGAACACCACCGTGAGCATCTGATACCAGGCCCAGCTTTGGTTCCGGGACACCGCCCTCGGCAAAATCCCGCCGGGCCCCCTGGTAAATGGGATCATGAACCGACCCCAAGAGGGGGTTGGTTATTTCCCGGGGATC
Source organism: Bacillota bacterium (assembly GCA_012518435.1). Lineage (GTDB taxonomy): Bacteria > Bacillota > DTU030 > DTU030 > DTU030 > JAAYTH01. The sequence goes on along the minus strand of JAAYSG010000008.1, from coordinate 19,968 downwards.
CCAGCGGAGGGTGGTGCCATCCACCTCCACGAAGGGGGCCCCTTGCCTAAAGGGGGTGTAGCGCCTCTTTTGAGCCTCGGCCAAGGAAAGACGGGCGGCAGTGGTTTTTCCCACCCCCGGGGGGCCGTATAGTATTACATGCTGAGGAAAGGGGGAGGCAATCTTGGTCAGGAGGGCCTCCAGGGCCTGGGCCTGTCCCACCAGTTCACCCAAATGGCGGGGACGCAGGACCTCCCGGGCCGAAACGGAAAGACCCACCTGTTCCATTTTTTCCAAGACGGCATACTTTTTTAGAGTTGCAGCATTTTCGACACCGGTTTCCTTTTTTAGAATTTGCATCTTTATGTCCTCAAGGTAGCGCTCATGCTGCTCCTGTACCTTAAGGGCAACCCTCTCCTCCAGCTGGCCCTCCACTGCGCGGCGGGCCAATAGATCCGCTATGGTCTCTTCAATTTCAGCTAAAATTTGGGGGAAATCCTTCTCCGAAGGTAGTTCCCCCAGGCTTTCATCCTCAAAGGCCAGACGCTGGAGGGCCAAAAGCCGTTGGGCCGGCTGCCCGGTACGCATGAGCTGAAGGGCATTGTAGTCCTTGGCCTTTTGAATGAGCTTGTCCCGGCCGTAAAGGTTTGTCAGCAAGCCAAAGAGGATGGTAATCTGGCGCTGGTAGCGGGCCCTACCGGAGGGTTCCTCCTCAGTTTCGGCAAAAATTAGTGTATGGGATTCCTTCATGAAAATAAATGCTCCTTTCAGACGACCAAGGGCTAGGACGGGCAAGCCTAAGCATCACCCTCCAAGGCGGCCTTCTATCCTTGGGACAGACAAGGGCCAGACCCCGCCTCTAGTCCTTGGCCTCTACCTTTACCGCCACTTCTACGGTAAAATCCCTATAGAGTCGAATGGAAATGGTGTGATCCCCCAGGGTTTTGAGGGGTTCCTTCAATTCAATTTTGCGCCTGTCAAGCTCCACTCCCAGGTCGGCAGCCATTGTGCGGGCAATATCTTGGCTGGTAATGGAGCCAAAAAGCCGGCCCCCATCCCCAGCCTTGGCCCGGACCAGGATGGTCTTGCCCTCAAGTTGGGCCGCCAATTTCTTGGCCTCGGCCTCCTCCTGTGCCTCCCGGCCGGCCTGCCTTTTCTTCCTTTTTTCCAATTCCCTCAGATTGGCCGGTGTGGCTTCCAGAACCAGATCCCTGGGAAGAAGATAGTTGCGGGCATAGCCAGGGGCCACATCAACCACATCGCCCTTTTTGCCCAGTTTCTTAATATCTTCTAGTAAAATAACCTTCATCTTTCCGCCTCCTTGGTAAAATATTCCTCAATTAACGCCAACACCTTATTCCGGGCCTCAGAAAGGGTTGTTCCCTTTAGCTGGGCACCGGCAATTGTCATATGGCCACCGCCCCCCAATCTTTCCATCAGCACCTGCACATTGATATCCCCCCGGGAACGGGCACTGATGACAACTCCCTCCGGGGTGGGGCAGAGGACAAAGGATGCGGCAAAGTCTTCCATGGTCAGAAGGGCATCGGCCGTTTGGGCCGCCAGCAATTGACCCCTTTCTCCCCCCTGGGGGACTTGAGCCAGGGCAATTTTATCATAGAATACTTCGGCCTGGCGAATAATCTCAGCCCGGCTGATAAAGGTTTCCCAGTCATCCTGCAAAACCCGCTGTATAGTCTCCTGGTCGGCCCCGGAACGCCGCAGAAAGGCAGCGGCTTCAAAGGTTCTGACCCCGGCCTGGTGGGTAAAGTTTTTGGTGTCCACGGTAATGCCGGCCAAAAGGGCAGTGGCCTCTTGGGGTGTAATTTCTATGTTATCTCCCAAATATTGGAGGAGCTCTGTAACCAACTCGCTGGCCGAGGAAGCATAGGTTTCCAGGTAGACCAGGGTGGGATCGGTGATAAATTCCTCTCCCCGGCGGTGGTGATCTATAACAACCACCCTGTCGGTGGCGGCCAAAAGGCCGGGGGCCGATACCAGGGATGGCTTGTGGGTATCAAGGACCACCAAAAGGGTCCCGGCGGTAATGGTAGCTTGGGCCTCCCCCGGGGAAAGGAAAATTCCCCGGTATCCCCCCTCCTCTCCCAGGTACTGAACCATTTTAGCCACGGCCGGGTTGCTTTCCTCCAAAACAATGTATGCCTTTTTTCCCAGGGAGCGGGCCGCCAGGGCAATCCCCGTTGAAGAGCCAATACTATCCATATCGGCAAATTGATGCCCCATGATCAGAACCTGATCCGCCTGTTCCATAAGCTCCCTCAGGGCATGGGCAATAACCCGGGCCTTAACCTTGGTCCTCTTCTCCAAGGCCTTGGTCTTGCCGCCAAAAAAATGAAAGCCCTCCGGATCCCGCACCACCACCTGATCGCCTCCCCGGCCCAGGGCCAAATCCAATGCTGCCCTGGCCAGGGAGCCCAGCTCCTGGGGGGAAGAACCATCCCGACCAAAGCCACAGCTTAAGGTTACCGGCAATTTATTGCCCATTTTAATATCCTTCACCCGATCTAAAATGGGGAATTTCTCCTCCTGGCTGGCCAGCAGTTGAGATTCTTCCAGCAGGACCAAATAGCGATCTTGGCTATACTGCTGGAAAAAGCCCTTCTTTTTGGCCATCCAGTCGGCCAAAACCCGTTCAATGGCCGCCGTCAGCAGGGGGCGTTCGGCGGCTAAAACGGTCTTTAGCACTTCCTCATAATTGTCAACCTGAACCAGCCCCACACAAAAGGCTTCCACGGTCGGGTGCTGGGATGGCAAGGCTTGGGATCCACTCATATCATTTACCTCCCGGAAACCCGGATTTACAGCTTGCGTAGGTTAAACACTATATCGATAATCCCCAAAAAAGACAAAAGAGAAGAGAAGAGGGGATTGAAAAGTACTAAAACCGTGGCCACCACAATCAAGGCGGTGGGGAGGCGATAACGCCGCAGCAGATGATGGACCACCGACAGCCCCGCCAAGATGAGGATTAAATTAAAAATAACCTGGATGTTCATCCCTATTTCCAAGAACAGATCCTGCCCATAGTAGTTTCCTGCCAAAACAAAGAGTATGCCCACCAGATAACCCCACAACAGGTTGCGGGGAAAAAGCCAGGTATGAAAGGGCGGGAAGCCAGGCACCTTCTGTCCCAACTTGCCCAAAACTGCCCTGGCCACGGAAAAATTGATAAAGGTGGTTGTTACACTCCCCAAAAGTAAGGTGGCGGGCAAAAGGTAGCGGAATATCTCCACCACTTGTTGGTACTGGGCCTGCATCTGCTCCAATTGTTCCGGGGCCATGCCCAGGCCCTTATAAAATTCCAAGACTTGGGCACCCGATTCAGCCATCAACAACTGTCCCTCGGAAAAGGGGTTGACCCCCAGGAGGAAAAATGACAGTAGGAATAAGAGCAGGGTAGATAGGAGCACTGTTATGGTCCCCACCCCCAAGGTTTGGAGGGGAGACCAGTGGCGACGAAAGCAAACACCCAGGGCCAACCCTAAAAATCCCAGCCAAAGAAGAAGGGAGACGGCAGTAACGGGATGGGTAAGGATACTGACAATTAGGCCCGCCGTCAACATTGCCAAGACACTGGTGCGTAGCCCATGCCTTACCCCCAGAAGGGTAATGGGTACAGGCCAAATAAATAGGGTTATCATGCCCAGGATGGGTAAATATATTGTGGGTAAGAGTAAAATAACCGTAAGGGCAGCCAACATGGCCGCCTCTACCAGTGATTTAGTTTTTTCCGGTGGCACCAACTTCACCTCTCTATGGGAGACAAGCAAATGCAAAGTAGGGGAAGGTGGCCTCCAGTAGGCTACCGCTACACTATTCTCTGCCCAAGATATGATCTCCTGCCCCTGCCAGCACTTCCCATACCCTCCCGGGGGTAATTATTTCCCCCTAATTTTTGCCAAGGGTTTTTGGGTCCAATTGGGCAGTTGGACCCTTGGTGAATATAAAAAGAAAGCGCAGCAGCCTGCGCTTTTAGTCGGTGGTATAGGGCATGAGGGCAATATTTCGGGCCCTCTTGACGGCCCTGGTTACCTGCCGCTGATGCCGGGCACAGTTGCCCGTTATCCGCCGCGGCAACAGTTTACCCCGCTCGCTTATAAAACGCCGCAAGCGCCCAACATCTTTATAATCTATATACTCTACCTTGTCTACACAAAAGCTACATACCTTGCGTTTTCTACGACGATCCCGTGCCATATTAGCTACCATCCCTCCTTTGGGAGATTAAAAGGGTAGATCATCCTCATTGAATTTAATTTCATCACCCAAGTCGGCGATGTCAGACCCCATGGCGCCGGAGGCAGCCTGTTCCTGCTGCTGTTTAGGCCAATCCAAGAAGCGGATGTCATTGGCCACCACCTCCGTCATCCAACGCCGTTGCCCCTCCGGAGTTTCGTAGGAACGGACCTGTAGCCTGCCATCCACGGCTATCAATCTGCCTTTGCCCAAGTTATTGGCACAGACTTCGGCCAGCCGCTGCCAGGTAACAATATTGATAAAATCCACATCCCTTTCCCCCTGCTGATTGGCGAAGGGGCGTTCCACCGCTATACTAAAGTTAGCCACTGCCTTACCACTGGCAGTATACCGCAGCTCCGGATCCCGTGCCAACCGACCAATTAAAATCACCTTGTTTAGCATGGGGTCAACACCACCTTTTTTGGAGTTTAGAAAGCTATTCCTTCTCCACCCTTTCAGGCTGTCGCTCTGCCCTTTCATCCCTAATTAAAAGATACCTGATAATATTATCGCTGATCTTTACAACCCGCTCCACTTCAGCGGCAATGGCGCTGGGAGACCTGAAGTTTAGAAGCACATAAAAGCCTTCCCGGAATTTCCTAACCTCATAGGCAAGGCGCCGTTTTCCCCATTTATCCAGGTTGGTGATTTCACCGCCACCCTGGTGGATAATATTTTGCAGACGGTCTAGTGCGGCCTCAATTTCCTCTTCGCCCAGCTCAGGATTTAAAATGAACATCATTTCGTAGGCAACCACAACTCTTCACCCCCTCCCTTTGGACTAAATCGGCCCTGTATTTCCACAGAGCAGGGAGCAATGCGGGGGCAGCATGGGGAAAACCATTTTCCTCCCGGCCCAGCATTACCTGACAAGCATTATATCATTCCCACTAATAATTGACAAGCGGCACCCCCGGGGCAATTGGTGTCAAATCCGGGCTAGTAGAGACAAAGGGGGTACCCTCCGTGCCCCACCGGAGCAGGTCACCGCCCGCCGTTACCCATCTGCTATAATTTCCTTGACACTTTTTTCAAATTTCGTCCGGGGTAACATGACCCGCCGGCCACAGCCCAGGCATTTGATCTTAAAGTCCGCCCCCACCCGTATGATTTCCCACCGATTGCTACCACAGGGGTGGGCCTTTTTCATGCGAACCAGACTTCCCACAGCAAACTTTGGCCCTTCCATATCACCACCTCCTGGTCAGGAATTAGGGGTTTTGGATTCCTTAAGTAAAACCACCCGCCGGGGATAAGGTGCTTCGATCCCCGCGGCGGCAAAGGCTTCCTTATATGCCTTGCGCAGTCTGCGTTCTACCCCCCACTGGTGCATGGGTTGGGCCTGGGCAATAACCCGCAGGACCACGCCATATTCACTAAGGTCTACGGCCCCCAAAACATTGGGCCCCTCAACAATCTCCGGCACCTGGTCAGCCAGGTGGCGAGAGGTTTCCTCCAGCACGGCTAGGGCCTTGTCAATGTCCTCTTCATGGGCAATGGTAATATCAATGAGGGCCCGCATATTGCCGCGGCTGTAATTGGTCACCTGGCTTATGTTGCCATTGGGGATAATGTAGAGATCTCCGGCAAAGGCCTTGACCTTGGTAACCCGCAGGCCAATTTCCTGGACTATGCCGCTAACACCGGCAATACTGATATATTCCCCCACTGTATACTGATTTTCAAAAATGATAAAAAACCCCGTAATAACATCCTTCACCAGGTTTTGCGCCCCAAAGCCGACGGCCAAACCCACAATCCCAGCCCCCGCCAGCACCGAGGTTACCCCAACTCCCAGGGTATCAAGAATGGTGACAGCGGCCACAAAATACACCAGGTAGCGGAGGATACTGTCCACCAAACCCCGTAGGGTTTCCACCCGCCCTTCAGCCAAATAACCCTTGTCCTCCCGGGGTTTTAGCACCCGGCCACTAAAAAGGTAACCAAAATGTAGAATGACACGGGCCATGATAATCACCATGAGTACCATAAGGAGTTTGCTCAGCACCCCCAGGCCCAGGGCAAAGAGGGCCTCAAAGGTCAACACTTTCCCCAGTTTATCCTGCCAAGGCATTTTTCTCTCCCACCTTCCCCTTCCCCCTGGGGGGACTACTGGAACGCGGTCATGGTCCCATGGTTTAATTTACTTCAATATACCCCGGTTTTCCTGCCACAACCCTGCCAATAATACAGGCATCCCCAACCCCGCGGGCCTTGAGGTCCGCCAACAAATGGTCAACCTTATGGGCCGCGATGCTGAGGAGAAGGCCTCCGGAAGTCTGGGGATCAAAGAATGCAATTTGTAGAGCCTCATGTACCCCCGCACCAAAGGATACCTTGCCCTTAAGGTATTCCCGGTTACGGTAAGCCCCCCCCGGTATAAGACCCATACGGGCATATGCCAAAACATCCCTAAAGAGGGGTACCTGGGCTGCCCTTATTTTTAGGGCCACACCGCTGGCAACGGCCATTTCATGGCCATGGCCCAAAAGGCCAAACCCGGTGATATCGGTGCAGGCCACCACCGACTGGGCCACCATTGCTTGGGCCGCATTCCTATTTAAGGTGGCCATGCTCTCCTCCACCAAGGCCACCACATCCTTCTGGGCCAGATCTGCTTTGGCCGCCGTGAGGATTATGCCCGTTCCCAAGGGTTTGGTCAGGACCAAAACATCCCCCACCTGGGCACCGGCATTGGTTACCATCCCATTGGGGTGCACCAGACCCGTGACCGAAAGCCCATACTTGGGTTCCTCATCACTAATGGTGTGCCCACCGGCAATGAGGGCCCCGGCTTCCTTAACCTTGTCCGCTCCCCCCTTCAGGATGGCCCCCATTAGCTCCGGGGGAAAACAGGTGGGGAAACAGGCAATATTTAAAGCCAAAAGGGGGGTCCCCCCCATGGCGTAGACATCACTGAGGGCATTGGCCGCGGCAATTTGGCCAAAAACATAAGGATCATCCACAACGGGAGTGAAGAAGTCCAGGGTGTGGATGAGGGCTTGTTCTTCATTTAGCTTATAAACAGCCGCATCATCGGTGGTTTCCAGGCCCACCAAAAGTCGGGGATCTTGATTTTCCGATGTTATTTCTCGCAGAACCTGCGATAAGGTCTCAGGACCTATTTTGGCCGCTCACCCCGCCGCCTTGGTCATCTGGGTCAAGCGTATTTTTTCCATTATCCTCCCCCCTTCCCCAAGGAAAGGGTAGTTTCCCACTACCCTTTTCTGCGGTATACCTATCTGCAGTTTTTTCGCCACAATGATACTAAACTCCTTCTTCTTGGGCAATACTAACAACAACCCGCGGGCATTTAAATTCTAGCCAAAAGGAGGTCATTCAATGACTGTTGGCCAAAAAATGCATCAAGCCCTGGCTTCTTTAGAAAGTGCCCGGGCCAGTATCAGTACCTTTGCTTTGGACACCCAGGATAAAACTGCACAGCAGGCTTTCAACAATGCCGTTACCCAGTTGGATAATGTTGTTAACACCATTAAGTCCCGGGTCAATTATATAGAACAGCAGGAGCCCCAGTACAAGGTACGACAGCAGGCACAGCAGCAGCAGCAACAGCAACAGCAACAGTAATACCTTGCGGCAAAAGGGCGTGCCCTAAGTTATTTTCCCAGGAGCACGCCCTTTTCCTTCCGCCGCCCCCTTGCCTCGAAGGGGAGAAAGGAGTCAAGGTTACCGTCCCCTAGGCCCATGTGGCGGATCAATAGCTCCAGGCGGGTTTGGCCTTCCTTAACCTTGCTTATCTCAGCCGTGAGCAGGTCCAGGCGCCGGGAATTATCCACTACCCCCTCGGCCACCGTCTCCACCAAGCGGTAGAGCTCTTCCAATAGGATTTGTACCTTTCCCTCTGCCATTTTTCCGCCCCCCCGGGTGGTACCATATGATTCCCCATTTCCTTCCCTGGGGTTAGTATTCGCCCTGCAACGGGGAAATCCTGCCTGGGGAGAAAAATATTTCCCGATAATTGTAAATAGAGGCGGGGTTTCACCTCCCTAGACCCCATAACTAGTGGCGTCCACCAAGGGCAGCCCTTTCCCCCTGAATTACCCCGTGTAAGCGTTTTACCTGGAGGACAAAGCTTTCCAGCCGGGCCTCCACCACCTGGGGAAAAACGTTGCCATCGGTTTCAATGGCCATAAAGGGCAGGTGGGCCTGGCGGGACAGCACCCGCCGGGCAAGTTCAATATCCCGTGTTGCCCGCACTTTTTCCCGTCCCAGGCATTTCCCCGCCACCGCTTCGGCAATCCGATTGGGCATACAGCCAAAGGGTCCGATGGCAATTACCCCCGCCACGTCGTCTATCACCTCTGTTAGGGCCCCGGCAATGGTTAAGATGGCCTCCCCCGTCAGTTGGGGAGAAATAAGATGTTCCACCCCGGCAATGAGCTCTGCCACCCGGACAAGACGATGGTGGTAAAGGCCCGATGCACTAAGCACCTTCTTCACCTTGCCTTCCAGCCACACCTTAACAGCAGCCTGGAGCTGGTTTGTAAGCCCCTCTAGCCCCCTTTTGGGACGCAAAATTTCCTCCTTTAAAAGATAGTCACAATAGTAAAGCCACTCGTGGACGGGAGCCACCTGGGCAATTATCCCGTTGGTGGCCAGATATTTTATCAAGCCCTGGCGGGAAAAACCATCGGCCCGGACATATATTTCCCCCAAAATTGCCACCCGGGGGGTATCTTCCGGTCTTGCCGTCAATTTTATCCCTGCCAGTTTCCGGGCAGCCCGGGATAGGGTCCTGCCCACCCCAAACAGCTTGTCTCGGGCCAAGGAGGCAACTATTTCATCACAGACCTCCCCATAAACCCGGTGGCCTTCCTCCTGGTCCTGGGCCAAGGTCAGGAGAGTCTGCTTGACATCGGACATGACGTCAGCAATGATGATGGCCAACCAAGCCTTGAGGGTAAAGGATAGGCCCAGCCCCCCATAGCTGTTTTCGGAACTGAGGGAAAGGGTGGCCACATTGGTCAGGCCCAGCCCCCGGATGAGCTGATTTATGAAGACTTGGTACTGGCCGAAGCGGCAGGGGCCTGAGGTGTCGGGCATAAAAAAGACCAGTTGCTCCGAAGCCTTCACATCATTTTCCTTCAGGTAGCGTAAAAGGCTACCCACCGTAAGTTGGAGGGGAAGGCATTCCTTACAGTTGCTGTGGCCCTGGCCCAGTTTTAGCTCCTGCTCCCCCGGGGCCGCCAGGGCAATGGCCTTGACACCGGCCCGCTGTAAACTGGCGGCCAGGTAGCGGTTTCCCTCCTCCCCCATGGCCGGGATGAGGAATTTTACCCGGGGGTCATTGAGGGGTAGACGTTCTCCCTGGGAGGTGTGGACATAAACCCTTCCCCCCGTCACCGTGGTTCTGGCAGGTGGGGCGCTAATTGCGGCGGCCCCACTCCTTTGCCCCAGCTCCAAATAGCCCTGGACGATATCTAAAAAGGCTTCCACCCTGGTATCCAGGCCAGCATCGGCGGTGTGGCCATCCAGTTCCAGGGTTAGGGAGGGTTTGTCGCCCATTATTTGGCGAAAGTAACCCAGCAAAAAGGAGTCGGGGCCACAACTAAAGTTGGTTATATAAACCCCAAAGAGCTGGGGATGACGCTGAACCAAACGGGCAGCTTGGAGTATTGTCTGCCCCGCCGCCCAGTACATATTGGGGTAGGCCTCCTCCCCCATGGTGGGGAGAAAATCACAGGGGATAACCTGCCAACCCCGGGCGGCAAATTTGTGGGGGATACCCATATTGCCGGCGGTGGAAAAGGCATTGTAGGGGCGGCCAAAGACAACTATGGCCCTCTGGTCCGGGTCGGCCTCCAATCTGGCCAAGAGCCTTTGCCCCCGGGCCTGCAATTCTGCCTTAAAGTTTTCCTGTGCCTTTACGGCGGCCCTAAAGGCTGCGGCACATTCATCCCTGGCTACACCCAAGGCCTGCCCCATATTTAAAAAGGCTTCCTCCTCCTGGTCATAGCCCCGGGAAAAATCCAGGACCGGGGATAAGAGGCGATATTCATCCAGTTCCGGAAAGGTGGCCCTCAAATAGTAGGGTTCCCCCTGGACCAAAGGACAGCAAACGGCGGCCTTATTTGTATCCCCGGCCGGGATCCCCTTGACCTGGGGCAAAAAAATGTAGGCGGGTTCCTTGGCCAAAAGATCAAGGATGTAGCCATGGGCCAGTTCCACCGGATGGCAAAAGGGGGCACCCTGGCGCAGGAGCCCTTGGGCCTCCGGTCTTTCTGCCAGCACCGGCACAAAACCCAAGGAGGTAAAAAAGTGGTGGTAGAGGGGGTACATTTCATTGACCATAAGGGAGCGGCTAATGCCCACCCGGCCTCGGCCCTCCCCACCCCCCGGCACAGCCTTTTCCCTCGCAAAGAGCAGGCGTTCCCGGCCATAGACCATATCCAAGGTGCCGGCGACGTGGCTTTCCCGCCGGGCTAGTCCGGTATAGCGACTGCAGGCCCCGCCAAAGGGGTATTTTTTTCCCCTAATTTTAAGGACCTTAATAGTACAGTTCCGGTCACAGCCTTCATCGCCGGGGCAGACAAAGGGCTTGGCATACTCAATCTCTCGCCGGGCCAGCTCCCTTAAATCATAACTTTCCTCCGCCAGCAATCCCCGGCGCAGCCTTTCTCCCACCTCCAGAGCCACCCCAAAGGCCCCCATCAAGCCCGGCTCCGGGGGAACGACAATTTCCTTTTCCAGGAGGGCCGCCATGGCCACCGGAACAGCTTTGTTGTAGCAAACTCCCCCCTGCATAAAGACCCTTTGCCCCACGGGGCGGTTACCCTTGACCCTGGTTAAGTAATTGAGACAAATGGAGTAGACCAGGCCTGCTAAAATATCAGGGCCGGTGTTACCCTCCTGGACGGCGGTCTTGATATCACTACTGATGAAGGCGGCACACTGGTCGTTGAAGTTGGGGGGCTGCTGGGCCGTTAGGGCAATGTCGCCGATGCGGCTGGTCTCCACCTCCAGGGTCTCCCAGGCTGCCTCCTCCAAAAAGGAGCCGGTACCGGCGGAGCAGGCCTCGTTCATGGCATAGTCGGCGGGGACCCCGTTCACCAGGTAGGTATATTTGGCATCTTGCCCTCCTATTTCCAAAATAGTATCCACCCCCCCGTCAAAATGAAGGGCGGCGGCGGCGTGGGCTATGATCTCGTTGATGACGCCCTGGGTTAGGGCATGAAGACCCGCAATGTAGCGGCCCGAGCCGGTAACCCCCAGGCCAATAATTTTAACCCCCGCCGGAACCTGCTCCGCCAGTTTCCGGTAACAATTGCGGGAGGCTTGGACGGGATCTCCACTGGTGCGAAGATAAATGGAGGCCACCAGGGCAGAGTCTTCTTCCCTAAGTAAAACTGCCTTGGTTGTGGTGGAACCCACATCCAGGCCCAAGAGGAGCCGATCCCCCGGCTGGGCCTTCCCCCTTGCCAGGGTCTTAAATTCCACCCAATGCCGGGCCTGCCGCAGGGGGGGGCGAAAGGAAAAGGAACCCTTAGGGGGGCCAAATAGCGTCTCTTCCGAAATTTCAATGGCCTCTAGATCCTGCCCCAGGCCCCAGAGGGCGGCTCCCAGGGCCTCGAAATAGGGTGCTTGGGGGGGGACAAAAACACTGAGCTGGGGTGCCAGAAAATCTACCATGAGCTTGTTTTGGGCCGTCCCCCCCGTGAGGAAGATCCTTTTGGCAGCGGCCTTTTGGCTTAACTCCAAGATTTTACCCGCCATCATACGGCAGAGGCCCGCCACCACCCGGCCCTTCTTTTCCCCCTTGTTGAGGGCATGGGTACAGTCACTCTTACAAAAGACGGAACACCTGCTGGCAACGGGGTAGGGTTCACAACCGGCGGCTGCCTCGATGGCCTCGGCCGGGGTTAGATCCATGCGGGTAACCTGCTGGAGAAAAAATTCCCCTGTTCCCGAGGCACACTTGTTGCCGGTGTGGACGTTGCCGATTTTCCCTTGCTGGTCAATTTCATAGAGGATAAAGGTTTCACCCCCGGCACTGACAATGGCGTCCAGGGGTTCCTCCCGTCGGCAGAAGGCATAGGCCTCCTCCACCGCTTTGGGTTCGGGAATGGTGGGAACCCGTAGAAGGTGGCGAAACTTCCGCCCCGTGGCGCAGAGGCGCACCTTTCCCCTTCCCGCCAGCAATTTAAGGAGCTTTTGCCGCAGTTCCCCCTCGTGGGGTATTGTTAGGGCCTCCAGGATTCTAATGTCCCCTTCCTCCCCTTGCACCGTCACCAGACTCATATTGGTTGCCCCTAGGCAGAGGCCTGTTACCTTCATATGTATCATCCTTCCCCTTGTTGACCTAACTGCAAAGGGGCGCAGTGGGCGCCCCTGTCAAGGTATAACTTCACCCAAGGGAAGTAAATTCCTGGCGGGTAGCCGTTATCCCCGGCGGAGCGGCACAAGGGCCGCTCCCCATTCTTCCCTTTGGCCCGGCCGATAAAATCCCCCACTCTAGTAGTCCTGTGCCTCTTCTTCCCCCCGCAGCACCCGCAGGGCCCCCTGAGCCAGGGATAGGAGCTCCTCTTCCCCCGGAATAACCAGCACCGGGGCGATGAACTTTACCCGCCGGCTGATATCTTCGGTGATGCGCCGGGAATGGGCCACACCCCCGGTCAGGATTATCCGGTCCACCCTTCCCTCCGCCACCGTAGCCATGGCGCCAATGGCCTTGGCCACCTGGTAGGACATGGCCTTGAGGATGAGGGCGGCATCTTGGTCACCCGCGGCGGCCCTTTCCTCCACCAAGCGCAGATCCTTAGTGCCTGTGTAAGCATAGAGGCCCGCCTCCTTAATAAAGAGGGCTTCTAACCTTTCCAGACTCCAGCCGGCGCGAAATTTTTCGTAGAGGAAGGGCAAGAGGAGGGTTACGGGTAAATCACCACCCCGCTCGATGGAGAAGGGGCCCTCATCGTTGGGGTTGGTGGAATCTACCATCCGGCCCCCCACATGGACACTTATGGAAAAACCGCTGCCCAAATGGGCCACTACTAGGCGCACATCCCGGTAGGCCCGACCCAGATCTCGGGCAACCCTGCGGGCCACCGCCTTCATGTTTAAGGCATGGGAACGGCTTTGGCGTTCAAGACCGGGATAGCCGGAAAACCTGGCCACATCCTCATATTCATCAACCACCACCGGGTCGACAATAAAGGCCGGGATGGCCAACTTTTGGCCCAACTGATAGGCCAAGACAGCCCCCAGGTTGGAAGCATGATCCACCGCCGGCCGATGCAAAAGGTCATCCACCATCTGCTTGTTAACCCGGAAGGTACCACCGGGGAGGGGCCTTAAAAGTCCGCCCCGCCCCACAACTGCATTGAGGGAATTGAGATCCACCTTTGCGGCCGCCAAGATATCCAGGATCATTTTTAGGCGGTATTCATCCTGATCGGTGGCCCGGGCAAATCCCTGCAGATCCTCTGCTGCATGTTCCAGCTTTTCCTCCAGCCTTACCTTATCCCCGGCAAAGACGGCTATTTTGGTCGTGGTTGAACCGGGGTTAAGGGCCAAGAGGTGAAAATCTTGCGCCATACTATCCCTCCCTAGGCAAGTACCTTTTCCAAGGCCTGGATAAACTTCTTGTTTTCTTCCCTGGTCCCCACCGATACCCGGGCCCAGGTGGGCATATCCCAAATATAGGCAGGGCGTATAATTACCCCTTCCCGCTGTAGGTCCTCAAATACTTGCCTGATATCCTTCTTGGTATCCACCATAACATAGTTGGTCTGGCTCTTGACATAGGGCAGCCCCAGGCGGTCAAATTCTTGGTAGAAGTACTCCCGCCCCTCCTTATTTACCGCCACAACCCTCTGCAAAAACTCGTCATCATCCAGGGCGGCAAGGGCGGCAATCTGGGCCAGGCGGTTGGTGGCAAAGGCCTCCCTAATCCGCTTCATACCCCCGATGAAGTCGGGATGGCCGACGGCAAAACCCACCCGAATGCCGGCCAAGCCGTAGACCTTGGAGAAGGTCCTACTGACCAGGACATTCTTGCCGGCCCGCACATAATCCAACCCTTCGGGATAGGCGGGATCCTCGACAAATTCCTTATAGGCCTCATCCAATACCAAAATCACATGGTCCGGTAGACCTGCCAAGAATTTTTCCACTTCCTGGCGGGTGTTGATGGTCCCCGTGGGATTATTGGGGTTACACAAAAATATTAGCTTGGTTTTGGGGGTTACAGCAGTTAGCATGGCATTGAGATCAGTGACGAAGTCGGACCTTACCGGGACCTTTATTACCTTGGCACCCATGGCCCGGGCACTGATTTCAAAGCTGGAAAAGCTGGGGTCAGCCATAATCATTTCTTCACCTTCATTGAGGAAGGTTTTGGAGACCAGGCTAATGATATTATCCTCGCCATTGGCAAAAATAATTCCCTCGGGATCAACATCTAGCCTCTGGGCCAGCTTTTGGGTCAGGGCCAGGCAGGCCCCATCGGGGTAGTAGTTAATACTATCCAGGGATTCCTTTATGGCCTGGAGGGCCTTGGGGGAGGGACCCAGGGGGTTTTCGTTGGATGCCAACTTGACCACTTCTGTTAAACCCAACTCCCGCATGACATCTTCCATGGGTTTGCCGGGAACATAGGCCTTGATAGAAGCAATTCCTTTCCGAAACAGTTTTTCTCTTTCCAACACAAATAGTCTCCTCCTTTCGGTGTTCGCAAGGGGGGTATTTTCCCCTTGGAGGCCGACGGGGGCGGGAGCCCCAATCATTTCCCCTCTCCTGGTTTCCATTGAGCCCCGGGCCGGCGGGGAGGTTGGTAGCCAAATATCACTGGTATTTTCCCCCGGCGGCAAAGGCCTTGAGGTTGGCCTCTACGGTTTTGGGGGGGACATTCTCCCGGATGACCTTCTCCCATGTTTCAATTTCAAGATCCATATTCCTGGCCAAGGCCCCCAGGAGGGCAACGTTTTGGGTCCTAATGTTACCCGCTTCCTTTAGGGCCACTTGGGCAGCATCTATAACCATTAGTTTGCCGGTTTTCTCCTCCAGGATATCAAGGGCATTGGGGGGATATTTTGCCTTACCCATGAGGACCGGGGCCGGCAGCAGGGCCAAATCATTGACCACAATGGTTCCATTAGCCTTTAGATAGGGCAGCCAGCGCAGGGCCTCCAGCTTCTCAAAGGCAAGAATAAGATGGGCACTTCCCTTTTCCACCAAGGGGGAATGCACCTTATGGCCATAGCGGACAAAGGTGACAACACTACCCCCCCGCTGGGACATACCGTGGACCTCGGACATTTTTACATCATAACCGGCCTCTTGAAGGACCCCAGAAAGGATCCGGGCCGCCAGGAGGGTTCCCTGACCACCTACACCCACCAAGAGTACATTGGTTACCTCAGCCACTGACCTCACCTCCAACTTCTACAATGGCCTGGAAGGGACATACCTGGGCACAGATGGTGCAACCCGTACAGGCATTGGCATCTATGGTCACACTCTTATCGGGATGGTGAATTAGGGCCGGACAACCGGTGCTGAGGCAAATATGGCATTTGGTGCACCTTTCTTCATCCACCAGCAGGGGCGGCATCTGGGGCAAGCCCTTGAGGAGGGCACAGGCCCGCCGGAAGATAACCACCGAGGGCCCTGAATAATCTAGGGCATGGCGGATGGCTTTTTCCGCAGCCTCCAGATCGTAGGCATCCACCACGGCCACATCCTCCACACCCAAGCCCCGAACCACGTCTTCAATGGCAATCTCCCGGGTGGCTTCGCCCTTGGCGGTAATTCCACTTCCCGGGTGGGGTTGGTGACCCGTCATGGCTGTAGTGCGATTATCCAAGACAACGACAACCCCGGCTCCCTTGTTAAAGACCATATCGGCCAGGCCCGTCATGCCACTGTGGAAAAAGGTGGAGTCTCCAATGGCCCCCACGGCTATTCTAGCATCGCCCAACCAGGCACTGGCCTTTTGGAAGCCGTGGGCCATGCCAATACTGGCCCCCATACAAACGGTGGAGTCCACCGCCTCTAGGGGCGGGGGTACGGCTAAGCCATAACAACCTATATCCCCCATAACGGGTACCTTCATTTTTTTCAGGACATGAAAGACACCCCGGTGGGGGCAGCCAGCGCAGAGGACCGGGGGCCGCGGTGGCAGATCCAGTTCCCCTTCCTCCCCTCCTTGTTGGGGCAAACCTTCCCCTAAAATCTTTTCCCGCAGAATGTCCGCCGATAGTTCGAACATGTTGGGGATAAGTTCCTTGCCTATGACCTTGATTCCCAAGGCCTTGATCTGGGTTTCCAGATAAGGATCCAGCTCTTCGATGACATAGAGTTTCTTAACCTGGGAGGCAAAGGCACGAATTTTTTCCTCCGGTAAGGGCCAAGTAAGGGTCAGTTTTAAATAAGAAACAGAGTCGGCAAAAACTTCCTTGGCATACTGGTAGCCAATGCCGGAGGTAATGATTCCCACCTCTTTGGGCCCCCACTCTATCTTGTTGTAGGAGAAACCCTCGCTAAATTCCCTCAGAGCCGCCGTTCGCTCCTCTATCAGTACCCGTTTTCGACGGGCAAAGGCCGGGAGCATATTGTACTTGGCGGCATCCTTTTTATACTCCCGCCGGGGTGCTTCCTGCCGCCTTTGACATTGCACCAGCCCTTTACCGTGGGCAATACGGGTGGTGATCCGCACCAGTACCGGGGTATCAAACTGTTCACTAATTTTGAAACCCTCACCTACCAAATCCTTTGCTTCCTGGCTATCACTGGGTTCCAGCATGGGTATCTTGGCAAAGGGGGCAATGTTGCGGTTGTCCTGTTCGTTTTGGGAGCTATGCATACTGGGGTCATCGGCTGTAACTAAAACAAGTCCCCCATTTACGCCGGTATAGGCGGCAGTAAAGAGGGGATCAGCAGCTACGTTTACACCAACATGCTTCATGGCCACAAGGACCCGGGCTCCGGCCAAGGAGGCCCCCAAACCTACTTCAAGGGCCACCTTTTCATTGGTGGACCACTCAGCGTAGATCTCTTCGTACGGAATTATACTTTCGATGATTTCCGTACTGGGGGTGCCCGGGTAGGCCGCGGCAAAGCTGGCGCCGTACTCATAGCCGCCCCGGGCTATGGCTTCGTTCCCCGATAGGAACATTTTCACATGTCCTCTCTCCCTTCGGTAGTTTTGGCTACCGTTCTACCGTGCTTCTTTTATTAATGAATTCGACCTGGGGCATCCTTATTCCTGTTTGAAAAATGAAAAATTCCCTGGGCCACCAAAGTCCGGTGGGGGGGAGGAATTGGAAGGGGGCAGAAGGAATAGGATAGAGTGTATTTGGCCGTCTGGGTTCACCCAGGGAGGGAGGAAATAAAATTGACACAAATAAAGCCCATACGCATCGGTGTCATCGGACAATCGGGGCAAATTACCCCCGTCGTGGAAGAAATGTCGGCCACTGTAGGCCGGGAAATTGCCCAAAGGGGTGGCATTCTCATCTGTGGGGGCCGGGATGGAGTTATGCTGGCCGCCTGCCGGGGTGCCCGGGAAGCCCAGGGGATAACGGTGGGCATCCTTCCCGGCAACTCCGTGGCAGAAGGCAACCCTTATCTAAGTATCCCCATCACCACCGGTTTTGGCCTCGATTACCGTAGCCTTGTCCTTGTCCACACCTGTGACGCCCTCATCATGATTGGGGGCAAGGGTGGCACCTTTAGTGAACTTTCCCTAAGCTACCAAAACGGTGGAGCAGTGGTTGTCTTAACAGGGAGCGGCGGCTGGGCCGACAAAATTAAGGGCCTTGTATCCCAGGATGGCTGTTTGGATGACCGCTGTACAGGGGTAATCCGTTTTGCCACCACACCTTTGGAGGCCGTGGCCCTGGCCTATTCCCTGGCCCAGGGATAAGCAATGCATTGGCCAAGGTTGTTTTGTCTGTGGGGGCGACCCAGGGTCGCCCCTTAAGCAAGCTCACCCAGAATATCCTCATAGACTTGTAGATCCCCAGCACTAAAGAGGACAAAGCGAATATGTTTGACCACCTTTAGGGTGGGTGCAAGCTTGGCAATGGTTTGCAGGGCTACCCGGGTGGCTTCCTCCTTGGGATACGCAAAGATTCCGGTGGAGATGGCGGGGAAGGCAATGGATTTTATACCCGCCTCCTCGGCCAACTTTAGGGCATTGCGGTAGCAATTGCCCAACAAAACCTCCTCTGGCTTGTCCTTCCCATAGACTGGCCCCAGGCAATGGATTACATACTTGTTGGGTAGCCTATGCCCACCGGTTAAAACTGCTTCCCCCGGCTTGATGGGCCCCCGGGGTACGGCCTCCTCCTCGAGGCCGGGGCCGGCGGCCTTGTGAATAGCCCCGGCTACCCCCCCACCCCGCCGCAGCCACTTGTTGGCGGCATTGACAATGGCCTCCATATCGGGCTGCTGCACTATATTTCCCTGTACACACTCCAAAATAACACCGGCAATTTTCCTTTGCATTTTACCTCCTCCTTTTTTCCCACCAGGTGGGCCTTTAATTTTTAAAAGTCCTCCAACGACCAAAAAGGTATTGCCCCCTATTGTCTACTATTTCCACCGGGGTCAGATTCCCCCTAGAAGGGGCAATATCTACCCTTCCATATTGCCTTTCTATCTAAAATGCCCTTATCCTCTTTTCCCCCTTCTTGTCCTTGCTTCTGAAGGCTGACAAAGGACCCCTTTGCATGTAAACTTAGATGGCAAGCATGGGTTGTTGGTTTTTTTAGTAATATTTTCCCCATCAGCAGAAAGGAGAATGTTAGGATGTCAGCCCAGAAGAAAACTATTCTTCCGATTCTATTGGCTCTGTTTTTGCTGTGTTCCTTTGCCCTGCCGGTGGCGGCGGCCCACACATACCAGGTACGTAGCGGTGATTCCCTCTTTTTCATTGCCCAAAACTATGGTACCACGGTTCGTGCCCTGCAGGATGCCAATGGGATTTATGACAGCATAATATATCCCGGTGAAACCCTGGTCATCCCCACCACTGCCTCCGGCAGGCACCGGGTACAGTGGGGGGAAAGCCTCTGGACCATTGCCGCCGCTTACGGTACCACCGTGGCGGCCCTCCAGGATGCCAATGGCCTTTGGGGAACAGAAATTTACGCCGGGGAAAGCCTTGTCATTCCCCAGGGAACCGCCGGCGCCGGCAACAGGGTAAACACCACTTCTGCCAATGGCTACCAGGTATCGGAAGAAATTGATCTCCTGGCTCGCATGATCCACGCCGAAGCAGAAGGTGAACCCTACATCGGTAAGGTGGCAGTGGGGGCCGTTATCTTAAATCGGGTTCGGGACCCCAGGTTCCCCAACACCATCAGCGGTGTCCTCTTTGCCCCCTGGGAATTTGAACCGGTAATGAACAACCGCTTCTGGCAAGTTACCCCCAGCCAAGAAGACTACAATGCTGCCCGGGATGCCCTGGCTGGTTGGGACCCAACGAATGGCGCCGTCTTCTTCTACAACCCAGCCCAATCAACTTCCTATTGGATCTTTACCCGCCCAGTGATCAACCAAATTGGTCAGCATCTTTTCGCCCTTTAAACATTGGGGGGGGAGACCCCTCCCCAATGTTGCCAAGTAAAAATCCCTCCCCTTAATGCCGCGGTGACATAAGAAAACATGAAGAAACCCAGTAAAATCAATGTTTTTATGGCAGCGGGCAAGCGGGAACGGTACTAAAAACTGAATATCGAACGAAAAAGGGATACTATGTGAAATGGT
>JAAYSG010000053.1 GCA_012518435.1 Bacillota bacterium | reverse complement strand
GAGGATAAAACATACCATACAGGAGGCCATCGACGAACCCATCCTTTGGTACAAGGGAAATTTGATAATTGGTAGGGTCTTGGAGGAGCCGCGGAAGGGGGAATTGTATACTGAAATCTACCTTGTGGACCAGGGTGGTAGGACAAGCCAATTGACAAACAATGGTGGTTGGAAGAATGGTTTTCAAACCTGGGCCGATCGACTATCTTACGTGAGGGGAGATGCTACTGCTTCCTCCTATCTCCTTTATGTGGAACTTGTCTCACTCCCCTAAAACCATTAACAGTTGCGGCTGTAATCCAGTAGGGCTTTTGCCGCTACTTGGGAGGTCTGGCAATGGGAAAGGAATTGGATGATTTGGAGAGAATAATTGAGGTGCTGCGTTTACAGCTTTACAATGAGGTTGCCGGTAAACGCAGCAACATCAAGGGAAAAAAGGTCCTAAAAATGAGTACTTGTTTGGACAAACTCATTGTGGAATGGACTAGAAATTACCTTTTAGAGGCTAAAAGAGAAACCCCAACGGGGCCCTAATCCCCCGTTGGGGTTTTTTCTTGGACTTGTTAGAATTTGATATTCTTAAAGTCCTTGACCTGCTGAGTAATAGCTACCTCCGTTGGCAGTCGTTCAATACTGGAGGCACCGAAGAAACCCACGACACCCTCGGTATTTGCCAAAATATACTGGGCATCTTCCGGTTCGGCAATGGGCCCTCCGTGGCAGAGGACAATGATGTCGGGGTTGATCTTCTTGGCGGCATCGTGCATGGCTTGTATCCGTTTGGCAGACTCCTCCAGGGTTAAGGCTGTTGTGGCACCTATGCTACCCTTGGTTGTAAGCCCCATATGGGGTACCAGTATGTCTGCCCCAGCCTCAGCCATCTTTTCAGCATCTTCGACGTTAAAGACATATGGGGTGGTGAGCATATCCAACCTATGGGCCTTGGCTATCATCTCCACCTCCAGATCATATCCCATCCCCGTTTCCTCTAGGTTTTGCCGGAATACACCATCGATGAGACCCACTGTGGGAAAATTCTGCACCCCAGTAAAACCCATTTCCTTGAGCTGGCGAAGAAAAATATCCATAACCCTAAAGGGGTCTGTGCCACATACCCCGGCTTGAACGGGGGTTTCCTTGACAATGGGCAGGACCTCCCGGGCCATATCGACAACTATGGCATTGGCATCACCATAGGGCAGGAGACCGGCCAAAGACCCCCTACCGGCCATGCGATAACGGCCCGAATTGTAAATTATAATTAGGTCTACTCCGCCTGCTTCTGCACACTTGGCCGAGATTCCGGTACCCGCACCGGCGCCGATAATAGGTTTTTGGGCTGCAATTTCCCCCCTTATTTTATTTAATGCTTCACCACGGCTTAAAAATGCCATTCCCATCTCCTCCTTTTTCTTTTTGCAGATTTCCGGTTCTTTAGGCCATTGCCCCCCATTGTTCCATCATTTCTTCCATGAGTTTGGCTAAGCTAAGGGAAAATTCCGGATCATTAAGGTCAGTATCTATTTCAATGAGCTTTACCTTGGGGTCCAGGTTTTGGCGAATAGCCGCAAAGAGGGCCTCATTGGCCTTGGGGTGGTGGAAGGGCTGCCCTTCTTTATCAATGAGGGAGACCCCCTTCAATGGTACCACCAAGGCAGTCGGCCCCGTGGCAGCGTTAAGTTTTTCCGCGATAATGCGGCCCAGCTGGGCACATTCATCGGGTTCGGTGCGCATAAGGGTAACGGTGGGATTGTGTACATACAGGCGCCTGTCCTTGAATTTCTCCGGCACTGTTTCCTTGGGGCCAAAGTTTACCATATCCAGGGCCCCCAGGGAAACCACTTGGGGGATACCCATTTTACCAGCGGCTTCCAGGCGATCGGGGCCTGCCCCCATGACGCCGCCGATTAATTCATCACACCACTCTGTGGTGGTAATATCCAGGGAACCTGTAATGAAACCGTCGTAAATAAGATCCTCCATGGCCCGCCCCCCGGCACCGGTGGCGTGGAAGACCAACACCTCATAGCCTTTGGATTCCAGGTACTCCCGGGCGGCGGTAACACAGGGTGTTGTTACCCCAAACATGGTGGTACCAATGAGGGGTTTGTCATCAACCTTTTCCTCCTCTGCATTTGCCACCATACCGACAATGGCTCGGGCCGCATTGCCCAGGATGGTTTTAGAAAGGCGGTTTAGGCCGGCAATATCAACCACAGAATAAATCATGCAGATATCCTTTGTACCCACATAAGGGCGGGTGTCTCCCGAGGCCAAGGTGGAAACCATTACCTTGGGGATACCCACGGGTAGGGCCCGCATGGCAGCGGCACCGATGGTGGTACCGGCAGAACCACCTAAACTAATAATTCCCTGGACCTTCCCTTGGGCATGCAATTTTTGGGCGAGTGTGGCGGCCCCGTTGGCCATGATGGTAATTGCCTCTCCCCGATCTTTCTTTTCCAGCAATTCTGCCAGGCTTTTTCCGCCTGCCTCTGCAACCTCCACCTGGGAAATATCCACATTGGGCTCTTTTCCCAAAACCCCCGCATCCACCAGTAATGTTGCTAGTCCGCTCCTTTCAATAATTCCCTGGACATAGCGGAGTTCCGCTCCCTTAGTATCAAAGGTTCCAATAACAACAACTGTTTTCATCATCCTTCCCTCCCTTCAGTTAGTCCGCCATAAGCCAATGGCGCCTATGAACTATATTCTCTATTTTAATATTTAAGTCCTTTCCCATTAGGGGGAAAATTATAGGATGTACATAATTTATAGTATCTGCGAAAAAGATTTAGCTATTCATTAAATTTCCCAGGTAACCACTTAAAATAGAACGGCACTGCACGTTATTAGCCTGATGGGGAGTGTAAAACTTATGTGGTATCTTGGTTAATACATCCAGTATGGAAACATGGGACCAGGGCCGGGGGTTTGTGAAATGAAGCACTATGGCCACCTTGCACCCCCCCCACAAGCATATGGACGGGACCTTCGGCTCTTTCATGTTTTCAAGGGATTGGCATGGCAAGCCCTGTTCCTATTTAGGGGAGGGGGCGTTAATATTTGTGGGTGGATTTTTTCGTAAATTGCAGGAATTGACGATCAATTGTCAAAATAGTAATGAACTGCAATTTGCGACAGTATTCCATCGTTGCCCGTGGATTTATTATGGTGTAAAGGGGTATGCAAAATGAGAGTTTCCCAATGTGTTGGTGAAATAATTACCCCCTTGGCCATTGGGGGTGCCTTGCCAAGGTCACTGGAACTGAGGCCGGCCGCAATAAAGGGAGCCCTACGCTTTTGGTGGCGGGCCATCAATGCCGATCTTGTGTTGGCAGAAATGAAAAAAGTCGAGGGAAGCATTTTTGGTTCCACCGCGGAAAACCAAGGTAAGGCCAAATTTAGCCTCCAGATTCCCCCAAGGAGTTTAAAACAGGGGAACTATTCCCCGGTTTTTCAGAAGCGAGGTAAGGGAAGCATTGAGGCCTTTATCCCCGGGCAAAAATTCACCCTTGTCCTCAGGTCTGGTGGGGATTATAGGAGCCATAAAATGTATGAGAACTTACTCCAATTAACATTGCTATTGGGGGGCTTGGGCAAAAGGACCAGGAGGGGTTTTGGCTGTATTGAACTGCAAAGTATGAATGGAGTGAAAATTCCCGTGGCGAAGACGAGGGAAGATTATCTCTCCCGTCTTCAGACACTTCTTGAGGCTTGCAAACCGGGCTGTTTTTCCCGGAGAGGTAATAGAATATGGTCTAGTAACATCTTTTCCGGAGACTACCCCTGGATAAAGGAAATCGAAATCGGAAGGGCCTATCCGAATTATCCTCATCTGCTGGCAGCCATTAGCCAGGCGGCCCATGGATATGACAGCCATTATACCGGTTTTGCCGGGAGAATTGGGCGTTTTGCTTCCCCCATTTATGTGTCAGTTATTAGAACTGGTTCTCAGTACAGGCCACTAATAACAACTCTAAACACAGCCTTTGCACCGGGATACTATGCGCGGGGTAAAAACACCCAAAGTCAGTTTAAGGGGGCGATATTATGACCAGGTATTTGCTCTTATTTGCCCTTGGCCCGGTACAGGGGTTTATTGCCCAGGCCCGCAAAACCCAGGATTTTTATGCTGGCAGCTATATACTCTCCCATCTTTGCCGCATATCCTTGCTGCGGGCGGAGGAATTGGGCGCTGAGGTTGTCTTTCCCAACCCTCAATTGCAGGGCCTCCCCAACAGATTCTTGGTGGAGGTACCTGCGGAAGATAAAGAGAGGGTTATAGCCATTGGCAGGGAAATTGAAAGGGCTACCAGGGAGGAGTTCAAGCGACTTGCTGGAACCATTGTGGCTAGGATGGGACTGGAGGTTTCGCCGGAGTTTTGGGAACAAATTGAAAACACCTTGGAAACTTATTGGGTTTCCTTGCCCGTGGGGGAAGAGGATTATGCTGAAACGTACCGGCAATTATGTTTTCAGATGGCCAGCATAAAAAACCTGAGGAAATTTAAGCAGCTCAAGCAGCCCCCCGGCCGGCGTTGTTTGCTTGCTGGGGAGCATAATGTCCTCTTTATTCGTCCCAAAAGAAATCATAGGGGCCTTTATGCCCCAGGAGCCCAAAGGGTGGGTGGGGAAATCCCCCTCAAGTACTTGGCTGAGGGGGAAGGCTTGGGGGCGGTGGCCTTTGTCAAAAGATGTGCGGATAAGTATTTTACGGAAAACTTTGTGGGGGAATTTGCGCCTACCTCCAAGATAGCACTCTACAATGCCCTGGATAGGCTCAAGAAGGCTGATCCCTCCTATGGCCCCCTGGTAAAATCGGACTTTGATCCATCCCTTATCTTTGCCTTGGAAAACGATAATAAAAGTGTTCTTGATGGCGGGGAAATGGAGATACCTTCGCGGATATACGAGGGCCTGCGAAAATATGGTATTCCCATTTCCCCTTATTATGGGCTTTTGGTCTTTGATGGTGACGATGTCGGAAAATTATACACTGAACCGGCACTGGGCCCTAATTGTACACTGCGGAGTTTCCACATTGAACTTAGCAGGGCCCTGGCCAAGTTTGGGCACAGGGTGCAAAATGAAATTCTATATCCCCCCGTTGGCAGGACTGTCTATGCCGGTGGGGAGGATTTTGTGGGTTTTTTAAACCCGGAGTACTTATTTCCCATAATCCAGCGGCTGCGGGATGAATTTGGCCAAATTGATCTAGCCTCATTTTTGGCTGACCATCTTACATTTTCCGCGGGAATTGTTGTGGCCCATTATAAAACACCCTTGGCAAAGGTTTTTGCCTGGGCAAGAAAAATGGAAGAAAGGGCCAAGGCCATTGATGAAAATAAGGATGCCTTTGGCCTGGCCATTCTGAAGGGCTCTGGTGAAATCCATGCTACTGTATTGAAATGGAAGTACAAGGATCGTTGGTCCACGGAAACCTTACAGGTGTTGATAGAGGTCCTAAGGGAAGGCAAGTTTTCCCCTACTTTTATCCGGAGTTTTAATCAGCAGTTTGGCAAATTAGTTGGCCCGGAGGATGCTGGGAAGGGCCCTTTTTTAGATGCCATGGTAAAAACGGAATTGAAAAGGTTAATTGAGAGGGCAAAGACCGTTGCTACCGATCCCTTGGCGGATAAAGGGGGCCTTCCCAATAGTTGCGCCCAATCTCTGGCGGAGGAACTCCATACGCTTTATCTTGATTGTGGGTCCTTGGACAACTTTATTAAAGCATTGGAAATTATCGCCTTTTTAGCGAAGAATTGAGGTGAAAAAATGTTGCAAATTGACCCCTTGGATACTGTTTTTTTCCGGGATGCTAAGCCCTTTTACAAGGGGGCGGAAAACTACGCTTCTGGTGTCTTTCCCCCGGCACCCTCGGTAATATATGGTGCCATGCGTACAGCCTTTTTTGCCCGCTATATACCCAAGGGGCCGGGAAAGGGAGACCCTACAGCGGATTTTAGGCTAAGGGGCCTTTACCTTCAGTGTAATGGGGAACCATTTTTTCCCCTCCCCCGGGATTGTGTGCAAATAAAGGGGGAGGGGGGGAGGAGGGCTATCCCTTTGGACCTGAGGGAAAATGACCTTATTTCCAATTCCAGCTTGCCTTATGTCCTTGTCCCCCCCCAGGAGCTAGAAGTGACAAATACTGCTGGGGCACTTTTCAGTGGCCTCTTTTTACATGATTATTTGCACCTTTTGTCGGATGAGTTCCATTTTGCTTTACTGGAGGATTATGTAGTGGCGGAACCTAAAATAGGCATCGGTCGCTCAAGGGTGACGAAAACAGCAGAAGATAGCATGCTCTATCAGATAGAAATGAAGAGGCTTAAAAATCTCAACTTTTTGGTCGATTACAGCGGATTGGATCTGGCCCGGGAGGGCTTGCTCAAACTGGGTGGAGAAGGCAAGCCGGCGGCTTTTAAAAAGGTTGAAAAAATAAGGATACAAGCTCCCCAATTGCAGGGTAATTATTTCAAACTTTATTTTGCTACACCGGCGGTATTTGCCCAGGGTTGGTTGCCCGGTTGGATTGATGAAACAACTTTAGTGGGTACTTATGGGGGGCTAAAATTACGGTTATTGACCGCTTGTCTGGGTAGATATGAGCCGATAGGGGGGTTTGACATGGGAAAAAAGAGGCCCAAACCCTTGAGGCGAGGGGTACCCGCCGGGAGTGTCTATTACTTCGAATTGTTGGATGGTAATGTGGCGGATATAATTACTTTTTTTCATAACCAGAATATTATTGGTATTGATATGGCCGCGGCAGTGGATTCCGCTGAAAAGGAAGATTATCTCCAATATGCCCAACAGGGCTTTGGCCTTGCCTTTGTGGGGAGGGTGCAACTGGGAAAAAGGTAATTACCAGGGTGGGAACTTCCCCGTATACTAATTACCCAGGGGGGGAAAGGGGCATTAAGGCCCATTATGGGTCTTTGCCAGATGGGGCCAATGATGGTACTTGGGATAAATCCCAAGAGCAAATGGAAGGGATTGGGGCTAAAGGATAGACCCTTAAGGGCAATCCCCCCGATAAGGAGGTATTAACATGTATAAGTTAGCAAGACCCTTTTTTATGTTTTGCGAGACTCCCCTTCATGCAGGGAGTGGTGATGATTTGGGATTAGTTGATTTGCCAATTCAAAGGGAAAGACACACCGGCTTCCCCAAGGTGGAGGCTTCCAGCCTTAAGGGTGGCATAAGGGAGGCCTTTGAAAACCAGAAGGCCATTGAGTTTAATGGGCATTCTTTGGTTGCAGAGGAAAAAAAGCTGGCAATGCGTCTCTCCTTTGGCCCAGAAGATGGGGATCTCCACGCAGGGGCCCTGGGTTTTACTGATGCCCGACTCTTACTTTTCCCAGTAAGGTCTATGCGGGGGGTTTTTGCCTATATTACCTGCCCCCAGGTTATTGCTCGGCTACAGAGGGATCTTTCCTTCTGCAAAATGGATCCTGGATTCACCATTCCCCCGGCCAATTCTACGCCAAAGGCTTGTCAACTATATGTAAAGGATAATAAAATTGTACTGGAGGAATATACCATTGCCGTTGAATCAATGGCAGATGATGACTGTACTGCCTTGGCCAATTGGCTGGCGGAAAATATTGTCCCCAGCCACAGGGTGTATGCGGGTGTGAGGGAAGGGATAAAAAAGCGCCTAGTTGTCCTAACGGAGGATGAGTTTCGGGATTTTGTTGAACTTTCCACAGAGGTAATTACCCGCACCAGAATTGACGCCAGCACTGGGACAGTTAAGGGTGGTGCCTTGTTTAACGAGGAATATCTCCCCACAGATAGTGTACTTTATGCCCTGGCCCTGACAACCCCTATTTTTAGTCGGGAGAAGGGGCCCTTTAAAGCACGCAGTGGATTTGAGGAGGAAAAAGTGATGGAGTTTTTCCAGCAAGGGTTGCCCGAGGTAATCCAATTGGGGGGTAATGCTAGCCTGGGCAAAGGATTGATCCGCATTAAGGGGCTGGGGGTGAAATAATGCCTAAAAAAACTGGCATAAGCGGCATTGAATATGGTAGGGCAGCCTTTGCCTATGCCAAGGCAAAGGATGGGAAAAAATTAGGCGGCAATACTAGTAGGGAATACAAGGCTTATACGAAGAAAATACCAATGTTGATTAAGACTAACGGCCTGGGGGCAACCTTGAGCTTTGTAAAGGCCAAGGGTAGCAAAAATGAGGCATACCAACTTCTGTACCAGCAAATGGCGGAGTGGTTTATGAGGCAAGGGAATGATTTAATTGAATTGGCAAAGGATGATGATTTGGTGGAAAGGGTTATCGGTTTAAACTCTCCTGCCTATCGGGTTGTAACTAGGGAAGTACTGGCTTTATTTTCCTATTTGCGCCGTTTTGCCGAGGGGCTAATAGAAGGTGAGGCGGAGGCCAATGACTGAGCGGGGGCAAATTAAAAAATATTTTACCCATAGGGGCTATGGGTTTATAGCCCGGAAAGGGGGGACAGATGTTTTCTTTCATGTGAGCAATTATGAAAAGGGAAGGAACCCCGTGGAGGGGGAGTGGGTGGAATTTTCCCTTGGAGTCGGCCAAGGGGGAAGGCCCGCGGCCCTAAATGTTGTGAGAACGGATCCCCCTTTTGTTCCCTTGGACAAGGCCCATTACAAACTACCCGCCGACACAAGAAATGTAATAACCTTGAAGGAGGTTGACAACTTTTATCTTGGGTTAAATCGCCTGGCCTACTTTAACAAAAAGGGTAGTAGAAGTGGTTTTGAGCTTTTGCTAACGGAAAGGGATAAAATCCTCTATGAACTGAGGCCCAACTTTAGTGGGGTAAATTTTTCCGCCATTATCGCCCGCCAAGAAAGGCTCACGGAGGATCTAACGGAAGAAAAAATTGCAATGAAATTTATACCCGCTGGTCGCTTGATAATTGGTTTGGGACAACCCTCGGTTTATGAAACATCCCTTACTTTACACCACCTCTATGGGATTCCTTACATACCTGCAAGTGCCCTAAAGGGTATAACTAGAAATTGGCTGCTTGGGGAGTATTTTGCCCGGGATGAAAAGAAGGCCTTGCAGGATGAGGGTTTCCGCCGGATTTTCGGTGGTCCAAAAACCAATACCCTAGAGGCGCAAAGGGGCTCGGTACGGTTTTTTGATTCCTTCCCCCTGGGGGAGCCCAAACTGGTGTTTGATATTATAAATCCCCACTATGCTGACTATTATTCTGATCCCCGGGGAGAAACACCGCCGGGGGATTATGCTAACCCAAGACCCATAGTATTTTTAGCCTTGGAGGCAAGTGCCGGATTTCGCATTGTTCTCACGGCAAGGGAAAAGGCCATAATCCAGCGGGGTAGGTTCGCGGGGGAAAGGGTTTTAGATATAGCTGCCCAGCATTTAAGGGAAGCCTTAGTTGATCATGGTATTGGGGCTAAAACTGCTCTGGGATACGGGTATGCAATGGATTGGTAAGAACCATTCCCTTTAGACGGGACCTTGCCTTAGCCAGGAGGAGGATGGGGACATTGGCATTTATACTATTTGGAAAAGTGGCATGGTACCTGTCTTTGCAAGTTGCCTCTGGACTAGAGGCCATTGATAAACTCCCGCAGTTCCTCGGGTTCATTGGTGACAACGAATATTTCCTGTACTCCACCACCAGATTTGGCCAGGAGCTTTACCCCCGTGGGTGTTTTGTATTTCCAGGAAAGCTGGACCCTGGAGCCGGCAATGGCACTGTTAATTCGGGCGGGAATAATGGATTTTACCGCTGGGTGACGGGCAATTTCCTCCAAAACTGGGGCCAATCCCGGTAGGAGGCCGTGTTCCCTCTTCACCCTATGCCGCCGATACTTTAAACGGTGTTTACGTGCCATTTACTTTTACCCCCTAGCAGTATGAAATTGCTATTAATATGATATCATTGTGCTGGAACAAAGACCAGTAACCACCACAAGTTCCGGGACTATTTGCCGTTGGGGGGGCGGGGGCACGGTGTAATTGGTGGTATAATTGAAATAAACCGCTTAGCCGGATTGGTGGGATGTTGCTCAATGGGTTAATCCGGCTCTGGGGGGGAGGGTAGTATATGGAGGCGGTAAGAAGTATTGATATTGCCCGGGCGGCGCTGAAAATGGCCCTTACCAGCAATAGGAAAGAGGAACATGACCTCCAGAGGGAATTTGAGCGGGACAAAATGAAGACCGTAGCAGTTGATTACGGGGGCGAATTTATTGCGTCCTTTCAAAAGGTGGTGGAACGGGCCATAGTTGCTGCCAAGCGGGAGGGCGTTATCGAGGCAACCCATTTGGAAGAAGGGGCAGTGGCCGGGGCGGCTAGGGAATCGCTGGCACAGGTATTGCCCAAGGCCATGGGCTTAAATGTGGGAGGAAAGATTGGCATTGCCCGCAAGGGGGGACATATCAGCGTGGCAGTTTTTTTTGCTGTGGGCCTGCTCCACCTTAACGAGATTGCTGTGGGGCTTTCCCACCGGGCTGTACCCAATTTAAACGGTAAGGTGGAGTAAGTTTATCCTTGGGGAGGCAAGGCCTAACCAAAGATAGAATGACATTATCCGGCGGCAGCCGGATTTTTTTCTTCCGAAAAATTAATTTCATAGTTTTGGCAATAAAGGCAGGAGATATAGGTGGGGCGGCGAATGTTAATATGTGGGGTAAAGTGGGGAAAAGTGGGGATTTAAACCCTCAAGTGGGGTGGCAGACATGTTTATGGGTGAATATCGCCACACTATAGACAGTAAGGGAAGGCTCATCATCCCGGTAAAATTTCGGGATGGCCTTGGCGCTTCCTTTGTTGCCACTAAGGGGTTGGACAATTGTCTTTTTTTATATCCCCATGGGGAATGGTCCAACCTGGAATTAAAGCTAAAGTCTCTCCCCTTTACCCAGGCAGATGCCCGGGCCTTTGTTCGTTTCTTTTTCTCCGGTGCATCGGAATGTGAATTGGATAAGCAGGGACGCATTCTTCTAGCACCTAATCTGCGGGAATATGCCGGTCTGGGCAGGGATGTGGTGGTAATAGGAGTATCCAATAGGGTTGAAGTATGGAGTGAAGAGGGTTGGCAAGAATACAGCAAGAGGGCGGAAGAGGCCTATGAGGATATTGCGGAGAAAATTGTTGGCTTGCAATTATAGCTTCCCATCGGAGGATACACATTGGTATGGATTTCAAACATGAGCCTGTAATGGTAACTGAGCTAATCTCTTGGCTAAACTGCAGACCAGGGGGGGTATATATCGATTGCACCCTGGGGGGTGGGGGGCATGCCCAAGCCATCTTGGAAAGAATTTCCCCCGGGGGGCACCTAATTGGTATTGATAGGGACCCCGCGGCCCTGGATGCGGCAAGGAGGCGCTTGGCCCCCTTTAAGGATATGGTTTCCATCATCCAAGGGAACTATCGGGATTTAAAATCCCTCCTTGCTCCCTTCAAGTTGGAAAAAATAGATGGTTTTGTCTTTGATCTGGGTGTTTCATCACACCAGTTGGAGTCCCCTGACAGAGGTTTTTCTTACCAGCAGGATGGCCCCCTGGATATGCGTATGAACCCCCAAGAAGGCCAGACGGCATCTGACCTGGTGAATGGGCTATCGGAAGATGCGCTGGCCGGGATCATTCAGAAATATGGGGAGGAACGCTGGGCAAAGAGAATAGCCCAATTCATTGTTCAGGCCCGGAGGCAAAAACCCCTCAAGACTACAGGCCAACTGGTGGAGGTTATAAAGGCTGCCATACCCGCCGGGGCACGTAGGAGGGGTCCCCATCCCGCCCGGCGGACCTTTCAGGCCCTGCGGATAGCGGTCAATGATGAACTCAATTCCATCTCTCCGTCATTAAAGGCAGCCGTTGAATTGCTTACTCCGGGCGGCCGCCTAGGTGCTATTTCTTTTCATTCTTTGGAGGACCGGATTGTCAAGCAGACCTTTCGGGAACTGGCCAGGGGATGTACCTGCCCGCCGAAGTTACCCGTCTGTGTTTGTGGCAAACAACCCCAATTACAAATATTAACCAGGCGGCCCATAGGGCCAACCAGCGGTGAGCTGGAGAGGAACCCCAGGGCAAGGAGCGCAAAACTTAGGGTAGGGGCAAAATTAGCGGTTGTTCTAAAGAGGGAAGTGGGTGAATAAATTTGGTTATGACCAGGGGTAATACTGCCATCAGTGGCCAGCAGGTTGAGCCTAGAGGAAAATTGCCCCCAGCAGCGGCCAAAGGCCGGGGCCGCCGCTTGCGGTTGGGGCCCATGGCCCTTTATGGTGGGATAATTTGCCTAACGGTGATAATTGCCCTCCTTTACCTTTCCCAGTATGCCATATTGGCCCATTTGAGTTTGCAAATAAACAGTTTGCAGGGAAAGGTAGAGGCTTTGGAAAGGGAAAATCGTAATTTGCAGCACCAAGCTGCCCATTTGTCATCATTGGATCGGGTGGAAAGGATTGCTCGCCACGACCTGGGTATGGTCCCCTTTGCGGAGATAAGGTACTTGCCAGAGTTGAATATAAATACCGAAATAGATACTAAGGAGGTAAAACCGGGGGAGGAAGAAATTGTATCCAAGTTGGCCAATTTGCTAAGGCCGAAAACCGCCTTGGCTGAAGGTTTTGGGCAGTAGGTTTATGGTGGTCCTTCAAGGAGGTAAACCCATGACTCCGTTGGTTATTAAACGACGGATAGTAGGATTATTTCTCTTTATCGCCCTTAGCGTTTTGGCACTGGGAGGGCGTTTATTTTTCTTACAGATACTGCAAAGTGATGACTATCAACGGCAGGCTCTGGAAAATCGCCTGCGGGAAATATATATTCAGCCTACCCGGGGGACAATTTATGATCGGGAAGGTAGGAAACTGGCCTTTGATATTAGTGTTGATACAGTGGTGGCTAATCCAGCCCAAGTGGTTGATAAGGAGGAAGCTGCCCGGCTCCTGGCGGGTGTATTGAAATTGGATGCCAAGGAGGTACTGGCAAAACTATCTCGCCATTCTGCCTTTGAGTGGGTGAAAAGAAAGATTGATTCTGATACTGCCCAGCAGATCCGGGAGATGAATTTAAAGGGGATATATTTGATTGAGGAAACAAAACGTTACTATCCGGAAGGTGCAGTGGCAGCCCATCTTTTGGGTTTTGCTGGCATAGATAACCAGGGTTTGGAAGGAATAGAGGTGACATATGATAGCCAACTCAGGGGTTCCCTGGGCAAGGTCTTGGGGGAATCAACGGCCTTGGGCACTGATATCCCCGGCGGCTTTAGGAAGTATATTCCCTCCCAAGATGGGCATAATCTTATTTTGACCATCGATAAGGTAATCCAGTATATTGTGGAGCGGGAACTGGATAGGATTATGATGGAATTTAAGGCCAAGTCCGCAGTTATCCTTGTCACTGATCCCAGTACCGGTGAGGTGTTGGCCATGGGTGTCAGGCCAACTTACAACCCCAATGATCCCTTATCAGCGGCGGATAATTGGCGCAACCTGGCTATTTGGTACAACTACGAGCCCGGTTCCACCTTTAAAATAGTGACGGCCGCGGCGGCGCTGGAGGAAGGGGTAGTTGCGGAGAGTGACGGGTTTTTTTGTCGGGGAGCCATAACGGTCTCCGGCGCTACCATTAGTTGTGTTGCAGCCCATGGCAGCCAGAGCTTGGCCGATGTGGTGAAAAATTCCTGTAATGTGGGTTTTGTTACCATTGGCCAAAGGCTGGGGAAGGATAGCATGTATAAATATATCGAGGGTTTTGGTTTTGGCAAACCCACGGGTATTTCCCTTCCCGGTGAGGAGGGGGGAATTTTACTCCCCGCAAGCCAGGTGGGGCCCGTTGAACTGGCCAACAATGCCTTTGGTTATGGTGTTGCGGTGACCCCCATACAGATGATCACCATGGCCGGGGCCGTTGCCAATGATGGTATTTTACTTCAACCCCAGATAGTGAGGGAAATACATGATCATGAGGGTAATCTGGTCCAGGCCTTTACTCCCAAACCCCTTGGGCAGGTAATATCCAGGGAAACGGCCCGGCAATTATCGGGCTACTTGCAGCTGGTTGTGGCGGAAGGGACTGGTAGGAGCGCTGCTGTACCGGGTTATAATCTAGCAGGTAAAACCGGGACGGCGGAAAAACTGGAACATGGACATTACACCGGGGATAAACACGTTGCTTCTTTTCTTGGCTATGGACCTGTGGAGGACCCGAAGTTAGCCATTTTGGTTGTAGTTGATGAGCCCCAGGGGGCATACTTTGGTAGCCTTGTGGCTGCTCCAGCCTTTAAAACGGTAATGGCGGAGAGCCTGCAGTACCTGGGGATTCCCCCCACGGAAAAGATAGTGGAAGAAGGGGAGGAGGTTTATGTTTCGGTGCCCAATGTAATTAATCTACCCTTGGCTGAGGCGGAAAGCATCCTTAAGGAGGCGGGTTTGGGAAGCCGCACTGAAAGGGAAGGGAATCTTATAATAGACCAAATGCCCCGGGCTGGGGCCAAGGTGGAAATGGGTACGCCTGTAATCTTGTATCTTTGGAATGGTGAGGAGCAATTGCCCCAGTTGGATGATAATGAGGTAATGGTACCCAACCTGCAGGGTAAAACCATGCGGGAAGCGGCATTAATTTTGAGTGATGTGGATTTATTGCTCCAAGCCCAAGGGACGGGTTTGGCGGTGAAGCAAGATCCAGAACCTTTGACGGTGGTTCCCGTTGGCAGCCTTGTGGAGGTAGAATTTGCCCCCCCTACTCCTTAAAGAGGGTGGGAAAATCCAGCCCCACGGGAATTGTCCCAGCCGGTAATTACTTATCTATCCTGACTTTTGTCCTTGGGGCAGGAGAAAAAAATCCCTCCCCGAATTAGTGGGTAAATGGTTTTTTAATACTGGTTCTTCCTACTGGGAATGATATACTATCTGGGGTGTTATTGGTTATTGGGGTGACCGCTCTAGGGAAATATGGGAGTTTGGGAAAGGGTGGCTAAGAATGAAGTTAAAACCGGAGGAACTATGGCGGGGCTTGAAAATTGAGGAATTTTCCGGTGACCCGGATCTTGTCCCCACTGGTTTTACCTATGATTCTAGACGGGCTATGCCTGGAGACTTTTTTGTGTGTATTGAGGGATACCAGCATGATGGGCATGATTTTATTTCACAGGCGGTGGCGAAGGGTTGTAAGGGTGTGGTGGTGCAGAGGGATGTCCCAGTTCCCCCGGGCGTGAACAGGGTTAGGGTTGCTGATACCCGCTTTGCCCTATCGCATTTATCCGCAGCATTTTTTGCCCATCCCTCTCGAAAATTGCGGCTCATTGGGGTAACAGGCACCAATGGCAAAACCACAACTACGCATTTAATTGATGCCATTTTGCGGGGGGCTGGTTTTAAGACGGGTTTGATAGGAACGATACATAACCGTATTGGGGATCAGGTGCTGCCGGTGGAAAGAACTACCCCAGAATCATTGGATTTACACGGGCTTTTTCACCGCATGGTGGCAGATGGGGTGGATTACTGTGTTATGGAGGTTTCCTCCCACGCCCTAAGCCTCCAAAGGGTTGCCCATTGTGATTTTGATGTTGGAGTATTCACCAATATATCCCAGGACCATCTGGACTTCCACCGGGACATGGATGAATACTTTGCTGCCAAAAAGGGGTTTTTTACCCACCTGGCCCAACTTGCGGGGAAAAAGGGACCCAGGGCCGCCGTCATCAATGTGGACGACCCCAGGGGTCGTGAAATTGCCAGGCAGTGCCCCCTTGCCCCTCTGGGTTATGGGGTAAAGGGGGAGCCGGACCTAATGGCACTAAAGGTTGATATTGCCCCCCGGGGGGTAAAATTTACCCTCCGCCATGGGAAGAAGGGAATTCCCCTCACTCTTAATTTGACTGGGATGTTTAGTGTTTATAATGCCTTGGCGGCGGCGGGGGTGGGCCTTGTGGAAGGGATTTCGCTGGCTTCCATTGCCAGATCCCTGGCGGCGGTAACTGGGGTACCGGGCCGTTTTGAAAATATTGACGAGGGACAGGATTTTAGTGTTATCGTTGATTATGCCCACACCCCCGATGGCTTGGAAAATATTCTTGGGGCGGCAGCGGAGTTTGTGCGGGGAAGGAAAATCCTTGTCTTTGGCTGCGGTGGAGATAGGGACCGGAGCAAACGGCCCCTTATGGGAAGGATAGCTGCCCTGCATGCCGATTATGTAATTATCACCTCTGATAATCCCAGAAGTGAAGAACCAGCTGCTATAATTGCCGATATTGAACCGGGGATGAAGGAGGGCGGCAAATCTAAGGATGAATATGAAATAATTGCCGATCGGCGGCGGGCCATTGCTGCCGCCATTGAAATGGCCCAGAAGGATGATATGGTTATTTTGGCGGGAAAGGGCCACGAGACTTACCAAATAATTGGTCAGGAGGTCATTCCCTTTGACGATGGGGAAGTGGCACGGGAGGTTTTAAGGGGGAAAAGGAAGTGCTGACACTGCCCTTCACAGTTGGGGATGTTGCAAGGGTCACCGCCGGGGAACTATTGACGGGCAATGCCTCTAGGGTTGTTAAGGGTATTTCCCTGGATTCTCGCCATGTTAGGCCCGGGGACCTATTCATTGCCTTAAGGGGTGAGCGGGTTGATGGGCATAAT
This sequence comes from Bacillota bacterium, assembly GCA_012518435.1. GTDB lineage: Bacteria > Bacillota > DTU030 > DTU030 > DTU030 > JAAYTH01. The sequence goes on along the minus strand of JAAYSG010000053.1, from coordinate 115 downwards.
TTTGTTTCGGAGGCACTGGACAGGGGGGCAGCAGCTGCCCTTATCCAACGGCAAATCCCCCTCCAGGAAAAGGCAACAATACTGAAGGTTAAGGATTGCCAAAGAGCCCTGTTGG